>CACXEX010000217.1 GCA_902766775.1 uncultured Ruminococcus sp.
ATGATTCTGTCAATGCTGTAATCATAGCATATGTCCATTTTATAAAGGTTATAATCGCTGTAATCTGTCAGCTTTTCAATCGAGCCAATCGTGTGTTTTCTTGCGTCATCCATAGCATTTTCTCCTTTAAACATGCTGTCTTTAACGCAATAATATCATAATATTTTTAGAATTTCAACAATTTCAAATCAATTTGCAATAATTTTTTATAGAAAAATCGGAAAGACAGAATTGCTGTTTTCTGTCCTTCCGACTTATATTTTACTTATTTAATTTTAAATTATTTGAGAAGATTATCGTCTGTAAAATAATCAATTCTCATTGAATGACGGACATCCTCAAGTGTTTTTGCTGCAGTTTCCTTTGCAACCTTACTGCCCTCTTTGAGAATGTCGAGAACATCAGAAAGGTGACTTTCCCATTCTTTCCTGCGTTCACGAATCGGACGAAGTTCTTCCTGCATAACATTGTTGAGGAATTTCTTGACCTTGACATCCCCGAGACCGCCACGCTGATAGTGAGCCTTTAGCTCATCAAGGCAACTGTAATCAGGCCAAAATTCCGCAAAATATTCATCACGACAGAAAGCGTCAAGATAGATAAATACAGGGTTATCTTCAACCTTACCCGGATCTTCAACACGAAGATGATTCGGGTCGGTAAACATTGACATAACCTTTTTCTTAATATCCTCGGGTTCTTCAGAAAGATAGATACAGTTACCAAGTGATTTGCTCATTTTAGCCTTGCCGTCAATACCGGGGAGTCGCAAACAAGCCTTGTTGCTGGGAAGAATAATCTGCGGTTCTGTAAGGGTTTCGCCGTAAACGGAATTGAACTTGTGGACAATTTCCTTACACTGCTCAAGCATAGGGAGCTGATCTTCACCGACAGGCACAGCTGTTGCACGGAATGCGGTAATATCGGCAGCCTGACTGATGGGATAGCAGAAAAATCCGACAGGAATACTTGCCTCAAAATTACGCATCTGAATTTCAGCCTTAACTGTCGGGTTACGCTGAACACGGGAAACAGTTACGAGATTCATATAATAAAAGGTGAGCTCGGTAAGCTCCGGAACCATTGACTGTACAAAAATAGTTGACTTGTTCGGGTCAATTCCGCAAGCAAGATAGTCAAGTGCAACCTGCAAAATGTTCTGTCTTACCTTTTCGGGATGTTCTGCATTATCAGTGAGTGCCTGAGCGTCGGCAATCATAATGTATATATCGTCATATTCGCCCGAGTTTTGGAGTTTTACTCTCTCCTTGAGCGAGCCGACATAGTGACCGACATGAAGACGACCCGTCGGACGGTCACCTGTTAAAATTACTTTTTTCATAGGTTTCTCCTTAGTATGATTTCTCTTAAATACAAAATTAAAAATCTTTTCGTATAATTATATCACTATACTTAATCACCGTCAACACACCGCAACAAAATATAAAGGTAATATTTACCTTATATATTGCCAAATATTTTATTCTACAAAATTCGACAAAATGTTGCATAAGATACACGCAAATCCCTTTTGACCGTTGAATTTTTTTAAAATAAAAATATAATATTCTAAAAAAACGAAGGTAAAGGGTATGGAATATAATTATAGTAAAAGTGCGGGACAGCTTGCGTTTATAAAATTTGTAAAGGGTCTTGTACATCTTCTCATTCGCCCAAAGGTTGAATGGAAAGACAAGAGCCTTAAAAAGAGTCTTAAAAGCAAGCCTGTTGTGTTCGTCTGTAACCACACTCACCACTTTGACGGAGTTGTCATAAGCTCGGTACTCAGCAAATACAAGCCGTATATGCTTGTTAAAAAAAGCTGGTATGATAAAAGCGGAACAGGCTCGTTTATACGAATCTGTCGCAGTATCCCGGTTGACTTTGACACCATGGACACAAATTGGTATGCACAGAGTGAGGGTGCGGTAGAGAACGGATATTCAATGCTTATCTTCCCTGAGGGCGGAATTGCAAGAGAGGGCGAAATGCTCCCGTTCAAGCCGGGTGCGGCATTGCTTGCGGCAAAGAAAGGTCTTGACATAATTCCGATTGCATCTTTGGGAGGGTATAAAATTCTTTTCGGAAAAAGACAGAAAATTTTAATCGGCAACCCGATAAAGTCTGAATGTCCCGAAAATGTTCGCTACTCAAAATATGCAAAAGAAATAAGCGCCGAAGCCGAAAAGCAGGTCAAGAAACTTTATCTTGAGCTTGAAGAAAAATACGGCAAGGGCAAGGTTTATTACAAAGAAGATTTTTCTTCGGAAAATTTATAATAAAATTAAAATTTTTAAGTGAGGTAATTCAAATGAACAACGCTATTGCAGATCAGATTAAGGAAATGCTCGTAGAAAACCTTAGAATTCCTGAGAACATTCTTACATACGATTCAGAACTTTTTGGTGACGAAATCGGTCTTGACTCAATCGACTCAATCGAAATCGTTGCAGGTATCGATACACTTTTCGGTATTGATATGACAGGTGCTGACCGTGAACACTTCCAGTCAATCAGAGCACTTACAGAATATGTTGAAAGCAAGCAGGGTTAATATGGCTAACAAAAAGAGATGTGTTGTCACAGGACTCGGACTTATCTGCGGTGTTGGTGACAATGTAAAGGATTGCTGGGACGCCGTAACACTCGGTCACTCCGGCATTGATGAGGTTAAGTCGGTTGACACCTCAAACTGTTACGCACACAAGGGTGCAGAGGTTGACAAGGCATCGTCAGAGCTTTCTCCCGAAAACTATGACCGCTCTTCCCTTCTCTGTATTCATGCCGCTAACGAGGCTTTTGAAGATGCACACATTGACGCATCTGAAAAGAACATTGGTGTAATCCTTGGCAGTTGTGTAGGCGGTGCAGCAAGCATTGACAAATATTACACAGACGAAATCAAGGGTGACGGCGGTAAAAAAGAAGATATTTTCAAAATGGGCGCATCGGCAATTGCCAACAATGTTTCGGCTCATTTCGGACTTGAGGGTATTACCGCAAACATCGTAAACGCTTGTGCGGCAGGCACAATGAGCATCGGCTACGCTTGTGACCTTATCCGTGAGGGCAAGGGCGATGTGTTTATTGCAGGCGGTTCAGACAGCTTTTCTTCACTTGCATTCAGCGGTTTCCACGCTCTCCATGCACTTGACGAAAACGCTTGTTCCCCGTTCAATCACAGCACAGGTATCACACTCGGCGAGGGTTCTGGTATTCTCGTAATTGAAAGCTACGAGCACGCTGTTGAGCGTGGCGCAAAGATTTACTGCGAAATTCTCGGTTCGGGTGTCAGCAGTGACGCCTACCACATTACCGCTCCCCGTCCCGACGGCGAGGGTCAGATGAGTGCAATCAGAAGAGCCGTTGAAAGTTCTAATCTAACTTTTAACGATATCGACTACATAAATGCACACGGCACAGGTACTGCCAAAAATGACGAAGCTGAATTTCTTTCACTTCACACACTTTTTGACGGCAACGACCACCTTTCTGTCAGCTCAACAAAATCAATGACAGGTCATTGCCTTGGTGCGGCAGGCTCAATTGAGGCTGTATTCTCTGTAAAAGCAATAAAAGAAAACCTCGTTCCGCCTACAATCGGATACTCTGACGAGGATTTGAAGGTGCTTGCAGAAAAGGCAGGCAACATTGACTTTATTCCGAACAAAAGCCACACAAAAGATGTTCACTATGCAATGTCAAACTCATTTGCATTCGGCGGAAACAACGCAAGCATCATCTTCTCGGACAACGAGCATGATATTCCCGACAACAGTAAAAATGAAAAGATTTACATTACGGGCATTTCAAAGCTTACAGGCACAAAGACTGATGAAAACAGCCTTAACTGCAACCTCACTTCCGAAGATTATGACAAGCACGGAATCAGAGTTGCATTTTACAGAAAGCTTGACCGTTTCAGCCAGCTCCAGCTTTTGAGCGGTATGGACGCACTTGCAGACGCTGATATTAAAATTGACAAAGACAACGAATATAAAACAGGTATCGTAATCGGTACGGCTGACGGCCCTATGACCGAGATTGTTGATTTCCAGAAAAAGGCAATCACAAGAGGTACCGAAAAGGGCAGTGCTTTTTCATTCCCGAACACGGTTTATAATGCCGCAGGCGGTTATCTGAGCATTTTCTCAGGTATTAAGGGCTACAACGCAACTGTTGCAAACGGCAATCAGGCAGGACTTCAGAGTATTTGTTATGCCGCTGACATTCTTGCAGAAGGCAACGAAAGCGTTATGCTTGCCGCAGGTACTGATGAAAACACTAAGACAAACCTTGAACTCTACGCAAAGGCTGATTTGCTTGAAAAGCCACTCGGCGAGGGTTCTGTAACTCTCGTCCTCGAAACAGAAGAAAATGCAAAGAGCAGAAATGCCCGCAAGTATGCAGAAATCAAGGGTTACGCACAGGCTCACCGTCCTGTATCATACGACAACTCAGAGGTTGACAGCAAGGCTGTTGTTGAGGTTATCGAAAAGGCTTGTTTAAACGCAGGCATTGAGGCTGACGACATTGACTTTGTATGTTGTGACGACAAGAAGATTATCAAAACTCTTATGCCTTGCTATGATGTTTCTCAGGAAACAGGCAACGCAAGAGCCGCAACAAGTGCAATGACAGCGGCGTATGCAGCTGAACTTCTTTCTGACAGCGAAAAGAATTACGAATACGGACTTGCGCTTTCAATGGGTGCAGGCGGAACATACTCTGCCGTTGTTCTCAGCAAAGCGTAATAATTGGAGGTAAATATGAGCAAAACCGCTCTTGTAACAGGCTCATCAAGAGGCATTGGCAAGGCTTGTGCCTTAAAGCTTGCTGAGCTTGGATATGACATTGCCGTGAACTACAATTCAAATTCCGAAATGGCTCAAAAAGCTGTTGACGAAATTACCGCACTCGGCAGAAAAGCCATTGCTTACAAGGCAAACACGGCAGATATTGACGAAGTAAAAGATATGTTCCGCAATATTCAGCAGGACTTTGGCGGAATTGATGTGCTTGTCAACAACGCAGGTATGGTTGACGATGCTTATCTTTTGATGATTAAGGACGAGTCTCTTGAAAGAAGTCTTGACATAAATATCAAAGGATATTTCAATTGTGCAAGACAGGCATCGCTTAAAATGCTCCGCAAAAAAAGCGGAATCATCATCAACATTTCTTCCGTTAGCTCTGTTCTTGCAGTTGAAGGTCAGTCGGTTTACAGTGCAACAAAAGGTGCGGTAAACGCTATGACTCACACGCTTGCAAAGGAACTTGCAAAGTACGGAATCAGAGTAAACGCAGTTGCACCCGGATTTATCGAAACCGAAATGATGAACGGCATTCCCGAAGAATTGCAGAAAAAGTATCTTGAGGCTATTCCCGAAAAGAGATTCGGCACGGTTCAGGATGTTGCAAATGTTGTGGGACAGCTTTGCAGTGACGATTTTTCATATATGACAGGTCAGGTGCTTGTACTTGACGGAGGACTCAGCTTATGATGAATCTGCTTGAAATTAATCAGAGAATAAAACAAAGACCACCCTTTCAGATGATTGAAAGGGTGACCGAACTTGAGCCGAATGTTTCGGCAACAGGTATAAAGAATGTATCGGTGAACGAGCCTTATTTTGCAGGTCATTTTCCGGACACACCGATTATGCCGGGAGTATTGCTTATTGAATCTGCTGCACAGCTTTGCAGTCTTGTATTTGCTCCCGAAAGCGTTGAAGAGGACAAGCTTTATGTTCTCTTAAAAGTCAAGGATTTCAAAATGCTCCGCCCCGTTATTCCGGGTGACACGCTTGTTATCAGCGTAAATGTTACAATGTCAACAAAATCGGCATTTGAATTTGCGTGCGTCATCAAGGTTGACGGCGAAGTCAGAGCAAAGGGAAATCTCTTATTTACCACAATGGACAAAAATGCGGTCTACAAACCGTCACAGGAGTAATTATGAAAGTTCTCGTACTAAACGGAAGCCCAAAGGGCGAAAAAAGCAACACCCTTAACATTACAAAAGCGTTTTTAAACGGCTTTTCCGCTGATACCGAGATTGATTATATTACGGTAAATAAAGAAAACATCAAACCGTGTATGGGTTGTTTTTCGTGTTGGAGCAGAACACCCGGTGAATGTGTTATAAAGGACGATATGCAGAAAATCTACGAAAAGATTAACTCTGCCGATGTTATCATCGAGAGTTTTCCGCTCTACTTTTTCGGTATGCCGTCACAGATGAAAGCACTTACAGACAGATGTCTGCCCTATATGCTCCCCTATTCGGGAAATATTGCCGATGACAAGGAAGCCTATTTCCATGAACTGCGTGATGAAACAATGCACGAAAAGAGGCTTGTAGTTATTACATCCTGTGGATATGTAAGCGCAGAACCGATGTATCCCGCACTTACAAAACAGCTTGATTTAATTTGCGGTAATGATAATTACACAATGATAAAATGCCCCGAGGGCGAGCTTTTTATTGCACAAAAAGCTGAAAGACAGAGAAAGGCATACCTTGATTCAATCACAGAGGCAGGCAGAGAATTCTGCGAAAACCGCCGTCTTTGCGATGAAACAATGAAGAGAATTTCAAAACCTATTCTCTCCCCCAAGGGATTTGAGGCTATTACTAAGGCTCATTGGAAAATGAGTTAAGCAGTTTTTCGGGCGGAACATATTCGGACAATGCGCCGAGAACAAATTCATTGACAGCGTCTGCAAGCTTTTCGGAGCTTTCTGCGCAGCCGTCATTGAACCAACGGACATAAACCGAAATAAATCCCGAAACGACAAACTCAACAAGGTATTTGAGTTTTACCTCATTTTTAAAGTTGAGCACAGGTCTTATTGAAACCTCGATGAACCTTTTTAAAAGCTCAACGGAACGGCCCGAACCGAATACTTCGGGAGAATTTTTCAGAATTTTATTAATTTTTTCTTTATTTTCAACAATTGAAAGGCCTATAAAGTTAAGCTGGTTAACAAGGTTGTTGCTGTCACGGTCTGAGTTTTTTGCAAGCTCAACAACGCTGTTGATTATATCGTAATTGATATCGTCAACAACGCTCTGTACCGTACGGTAGTGGCGATAAAAAGTTTTTCGATTAATCATCGCCCTTTCGGCAAGCTCTGTTACCGTTATTTTAGAGATATTCTTTTCGGCAAGCAGGTCAATCAGCGAATTTTTTATATTGGTCTTTGTTTTTACAATGCGAAGGTCAGTCACATTAGCATCCATACTATCACCCCATAAAACAAGTTTGATTATAGCACCAAAAATTTTTTGAGTCAACGGAGGTCCTTATGACAGGTCTGATAATTGAAGGCGGAGCAAGACGAGGAATTTTCACCGCAGGAATAACCGATTGTCTGCTTGAAAACGGAATACATTTTGACTATGTTGCAGGCGTTTCGGCTGGAGCGGAGGTTGCCCTCGATTTTACTGCTAAACAGGAAGGTCGCTCCCGTGAGGTTATTATGCCCCACAAGACCGGAGATTTTTCTGTACTCGGGTTCCTTTCAATGGACCTTGACAATATGATTTACAGATTTCCGTACAAGGATTATCCGTTTGATTTTGATAGTTTCTTTGCGTCTGATACAATATGTGAATTTGTGGCTACCGATTGCGTAACAGGCAAGGCAAAATATTTTTCCGAGAATAAAAGCGAAAAGAGATTGCTTGACTCCGTGAGAGCGTCCTGCACAGTTCCGATTCTTTATCAGATGAGCGACTTTGAGGGTGGAAAGTATGTTGACGGCAGCATTGCCGACGCTATCCCCTTTGACCGCGCTATTGAACAGGGATGTTCCCGTGTGCTTGTACTTTTGACAAAACCTGAAAACGAGCCTTGTACTGACTATCGCAAGTTTGAATTTTTCATCAACAAAAAATACAAGGATTATCCGAACCTTGTCAATGCTCTTATGACGAGATTTGAACGCTATAATGAGCAATGCAAAAGAATGAAACAGCTTGAAGAGGACGGCAGGCTTATGGTACTACGCCCGTCACACAAGTATGTAAAGTCATTTGAAATGAACACAGAAGTCCTTGACGAGGCATATAACGCAGGCAAAAATCTTGCCAAAGAAAAGCTTGCCGAAATCGAAGATTTCCTCAATGTTCTCGAAAAGAAATAATCAAAACAACAAGTTACATTAATATATCTTCCCAAAAAGCAAGGTGCAATTTCGTGCCTTGCTTTCTTTTTATGTGCAATTTCAACAAGTAAAAAGTGTTCAATATGTGACTTATTCCAATTAAATAACAATAGTATTGTATAATGTCAAAAAATATGGTATATTCAGCATATATTTTAAAACACGGAGATTTATATGAAAAAGCAACTAATGATTTTTGACTTTGTGTGTCTTGGAATCGGAGCAATTTTTTTAACTTTTGTCGCCATACTTCAAAACTGCGGTATAAACATTACCAACGGAAGTGTGATCGGAATTGTCATAACAGTGCTTTTGTTTATTCTGATATTACTTAACACAGCTAATGTACTCGGTTTTGATTGTACCGTTTCAAACATAACTTTTTTAAGAACATTATTATTGTTCATTGCGTTATACATCTTTTATTGTATGCCGTTTATGGGCTTTTTCGGCAAGTCGGGAAATGTGTGGAATAACATAATGATTGCATCCTTAGGCATAATGGCATCAAGATTTTTCTTTTATATTTCAAAATCAGCAATGGCTAAAAAAATGGTAAAATCACCCTTTGTTTACACTAAAGGTGCTGAAATATTTTCAAAAGCAGAGTTGTTCTTTAAATTCTTTTCGTTTTTTATCGTTGTAATGACAGTAGCAATAATAATACTTAACCTGACCACAAATGATATAGATGTGACAAAAATATTTTCCTGACAAACACGGAACAGAAATTAAAATCTGCTCCGTTAATTGTTTGTATCAAAACTCAATTCAATTGACATTCAAATCATTATGTAGTATGATTGTATTAACAGATAAACTTGGCTTTAGGTCAAGAGCTTTTAGAATGTTTTGGAGTGATTTTATGTACACAATCGGTCAGGTATCTCAAATGTGCAACATCCCTGTTTCAACCCTGCGTTATTATGATAAAGAGGGACTTTTTCCGCATATGGAGAGGGTGTCGGGAATCCGTAAATTTTCCGACCGAGAGCTTGAAACACTCCACATAATCGACTGTCTTAAAAAGTCGGGACTTGAAATCAGGGACATCAAAAAGTATATGCAATGGTGTGCCGAGGGCAGTTCGTCCTATCCGCAAAGACGAGAGCTTTTTGAAAATCAGAAAAAAGCCGTTGAAAAAGAGATTGAACATCTGCAAAAAACTCTTGATATGCTCCGCTTTAAATGCTGGTACTATGATACTGCAATTGCTGACGGCAACGAAGACAGAATCAACGAAATGCTTCCAAACAACCTTCCCGTTGATATTCAAAAGCTGTATGACCATGCCCACAGCGATGACGAAGATTAATTTTTCAATCTATAAATTTACAGAATTTCGCTCTCCAAACGGAGGGCGATTTTATTTTGTCCCGAAATATTTTATGCAGCTTTCAATATTGCCGTTGATTTCTTCAAAAATTTTCTGCACCCTGTCAATGCTGAAATTCTCATGATAAACCTTTGCTCTGCCCTCTCTGTCAATCTCAATCAGTAAAACATTCTCGCCGTCAACCTCAACATAAACATTGCACGATAACTCGGGATATTTCACATAATCACCTCGGTAATTTATATGTAGCAAAAAGGTTGTCTGTGCAAGACATTGAACAGAAAAAATTTTTATGATAAAATTTCAATATGCTTGTAACAAAACAGCAGTTTGCGGATTTAATATACGGGAGGTGACAAAGTGCCATTTGAAGAATTTTACAGACAAAACTTTAAAACAGTTTACGGTTTTTTGCTTAATCTTTGTAAAAACAGCGACCTTGCAGAGGAATTGACTGCCGAAACTTTTCTTAAAGCCTTTGAACATTACAAAAACTACAACAAAAAGTACAAGCCGTCAACATGGCTTTGTGCCATAGCCAAAAATGAATATCTGAAATATCTGCGTAAACAAAAGAAAATTGATGATTTTGACAACGCAGAAATTGCCGACAGTAACAATTTAGAGGAAAAGCTTTCTGACAAAGACACGGCATTGCGAATACATAAATATCTGCATATTCTTGATGAACCGTATCGTGAGGTTTTTGTTTTGAAAGTTTTTGCAGAATTATCATATAAGGAAATTGCCGAAATTTTCGGCAAAAAAGAAACGTGGGTACGAGTCACCTATTACCGTGCAAAGGTCAGATTATTGGAAAGGCTTGGTGAAGAAAATGAATAAAAACTGCAACATAGTGCGTGATTTGATTCCTTTGTATTCCGATAATACCGCAAGTGATGAAAGCAGAAAATTTGTTGAAGAGCATTGCCGTACTTGCGATGAATGCAATCGTATTTTATCACTTTCAAAAGCCGAATTTGACAAAGTGGCACACCTTGACGATGAAATCAACAGTGTTTGGAGAAGTATTGAAAAGCAGAATAAAAAGAAAAAAATCATTAAAATTACAACTACGCTTATTTTGATTGCTATTCTTATTTTCTTAATTATCATCGGTGCAAATTATATGTACGGTGCTGACAATGCAGATACGGCGAAAAGTCCATATTTTAGCGATGAAATGCTCAATGAATTTGACAAGGGATATTCACAATCGGACAAAAAAGAGCTTGAACCGCTTTTGAATGATATAAAAGATGTTATTGATTTCAACGGTGAATATGAAACCGCCAAAGGAAAATTCGGAGAACTTGCGTATTATTCATATGACCGTGTTGACGGAAATTACACAGTCAAAGCTAAGGTTGAGTTGAAATCTGCAAAGCTTTACACTGACACGGTATATATGTGGATTGAATACACAAAGGATTTGTACACACAGGACGGAACTTTCTGGATGACAACCGAACCTGTAAAATCACGACTTACCGTAATCTATAAAGACGGAAAATGGACAGCCGTTAATATTCAGTCGGAACAGTAAGGCTTGTATAAAACACCCTGATATGTTATACTCGGTTTAGCAACTGAAAGAGGTAGAGTTATGGTAAGCGAAATTGTACATGATCCGATGTTTTTACAGAGAAAGTCTGAGGACGCAACACAGGCTGATTTGCAGACTGCACAGGATTTACTTGACACACTCAGGGCAAATTTTGACCGTTGTGTGGGCATGGCGGCAAATATGATTGGCGTTGCAAAAAGGATAATTGCAGTCAACGACAACGGAAAATACCTTGTTATGTTCAATCCCGAAATCATCAGCAAATTCGGTGAATTTGAAACCGAAGAAGGTTGTCTTTCACTTGAAGGCGAACGCAAAACCGTTCGTTACAAAACGATAAAAGTAAAATATCTCAACGAGAATTTCAAACAGGTAAAATGCAGCTTTTCGGACTTTACCGCACAAATTATTCAGCACGAAATTGACCATTGCAACGGAATTCTAATCTAAACACAGCAAAACAATATAATATTATCAAAATTATAACCGTCACACAGTAAATTGAGTGGCGGTTATTTTATTATTCTTTTAAAGCAATATAAGCTTTAGCACAGTAGACAAAATGTTAAATTTATCTATTTTAATTTTTGTTTGTCGTTTTTTGTCTAAAACTTTTACTTTTTAAAGTACAAACAAGCAAATCGGTAAATATTACTTATAATAAAAACTTTTATATTTCTGTATTAGAAACAAATTAGTCAAATACTACATAAAAGTTTTTCAAAAAGTTTGAAGTTTTTGTTTTTCGGGAGCAATATATAAAATAAATTTCCGCAACAAGCGTTTAATTTATCTAATTCATAAAAAATAAAAATGAATAAAATATTGGTAGTTTTTGTAGCCTCAAAGCAATAAAATTAAATTCGTACTGCAAAAGTGTACAATTTTATTTTGGAGGAAATCAAATGAACAAACCAGCAAAGCGTGTTCTTGCGGCATTGTTATCTGTTATGACAGCGTCATCAATGGTAACATTCGCAACCACATCAGCTTCGGCAGCAGAAACAACTTCTTCTCAGTCAAGCAGCACAAGCAATGCTAAAAATGACTTTAAGAATGTATCTGACAACGTAAAAAATGCCCCCGGTAAAATGGGTGACACAGGAATGTCAGCAGAAGAAATTGCAAAAGCTCCGAAAATCAAATCAGTAAAGGATTACTACAATGCAGATGATGATGCAGCATCATCTACAAAGAAGGCAAAAAAGGAAATTGCTACAAACTCGGCAACGGCATCAAGCGTTGACAACAGCCAGAGTAAATATTTCCCACCAATCGGCGATCAGAACCCACTCGGTTCATGCACATGCTGGGCAAACATCTACTATCAGCTCAGCTATGAAGAAAACCGTCAGCTTGACAGAACAGCTACTTATGAAAACAGCCTCTCTCCTACATGGGTTTATCCTTATGTAAACAACGGTGGTGACAACGGTTCTTCTGCAGGCACAGTAATGGATGTTGCAAAAGAGCTTGGTGTTCCGACAATCAAAACAGCTCCTGTTACACAGGACTATATGAAGTGGAACACTGACGCCGACGCTTTTAAAGAAGCACAGCAGTACAGACTTTCTGACTACTATATTTTCTACACAGGCGCAGGCGATACACCTATTACAAGTCCTGATGACAGCGATATTGCTGCTGTAAAGACTGCTTTGCAGAACGGTAATGTTCTCACATTCTCAACCTATTTTGCAGGTTTGAACTATGAGCAGATTCAGAACAACAGCACACATCAGGGTGAATACATTGCAACCTATGCATACGGCTTAGGCGGCCCTCACAGAATGACTCTTGTCGGATACGATGACAACATCTGGGTTGACATCAACCATGACGGCAAGGTTCAGGAAGGCGAAAAGGGCGCTTTCAAGGTTGCAAACTCATGGGGCGTAAATTATTCTGCCAAAAATAATCGTTACAGGGATAACGAAGGCTACATTTGGTTCTCATACGATATGCTCAACACAGTTTCATCTGTTGATAACGCATATCTTCAGCACTACCGTTTTAACGCAGGCGCTGAATTCCTTATGAGTGCTATTGTTATGATTAACGTTGAGCCTGCAAACAGCAACTCAGGCATTAATCTTGAATACACACTCAACACAGAATCAAGAGGAAGCACAGCCGTTTATGTTATTGCAACAGACGGTGACAAGGTTTACAAGGATGCAATCCAGCCGTTTTCATCTGGTTCTGCAGGTGCGGTTTCATTTGACGGCACAAAAAATGCAAGTACAGCATCATTTATTTATGACCTTTCAAATATAGTTCCAAACCTTAATTCAAAGACATTCAACGACTACAACTGGTATGTTGAGTTTGCCGACAAAGCACCGTACGCCTATGATACAAACAAGGACGCAACACTTAACGTAAGCGATGTTAAGGTTACAGACAGCAATAACGGAAGAACATACAAGAATAACAGTTTCAAAAAGACTATTAAGGTTGACAACACACAGGTTGTAACAACAATCAACAACGATTATGAAGCCGAAGAAAATGCTCCTCTGGACATTCTTGAATTTTCTACCGGCAGTGATAATGAAACAACACAGTATGAAAAAATTACAGTAGGTGCATGGGCAATCGGCGGTACTGCTCCGTATCAGTACAAGTTCTCATACATCTTGAACGGCAAAGAAACTGTTGTGCAGGATTTTGCTGCTGCAAACACATTCACCCATCAGTTCAAGGAAGCCGGCAACTATACTCTCAAGGTTGTTGTTAAGGATGATGACGGCAACACAAAGACCGATACAATGAGTCTTAAAGTAAAGAAGACAACAATCAAAAATATTCAGATTGTAGAAAGCACAGATACTGACGGAACAAAATACTTTACGGTTATTCCTGAAATTGAAAATGCTCCTTCAACATGCAGAGCTTATAACATCAAATATTCAGCAACACTCAACGGTAAAAATTCCTATATAAGTTGGGATTATTCAGATGATTACAGTCCTATCGGTATCTGGACTCCCAGAGAATACGGTACATACACAGTAACAGTTGCAGTAAGTGATTATAGTACATCAGATACAATTGTAGAAAAAAGCATTCAATATGCCGTGACAAAAGAAAACAATCCTCTTTCACAGCCTGATTTCACTATGAATGCAGGTGGTGACAGCTACGCCAGTGCAATACTCAAACATGAAATCAATATAGGCGATACATTGGAATTTGCAAATTTAAGAGCATACGGCGGACAGGCTCCTTATTCTTACAGAGTAGGTTATGTATTGAACGGCAAAACAACCTACATTTCTGATTATTCAACAGATGACTCGTATATCAAATCAAATCCAATAAATGAAACAGGTAAATTAAAACCATTTGTAACTGTTAAGGATGCAAACGGTGATACAAATACAAAATATCTTGATGAATATACAATTATCGGAGGATTTGAATTTACAGATCTTTATTGTTCTAATGCAGAATCAGCAAACGGCATATATAAAGCAGGGTATGAAACATACATCAACACCAGTCGCATAAGAAGTGTAACGAATGATAAATATGAGCTTAAGAGCTGTGTTTATACAATCAAAAAAGACGGTTACAAGTTTGCAGAAATCTCACAGAAAGACACTTCAAAATCTGTAACCTTTACTCCGAATGAAGCAGGTACTTATGAAATTACAGTAACTGCAACAGACCAGATTAATCAGACTGCAACCTACACAAAAGTGTGCAACTTTGTAAAGAGCGACAACATTGCAACAATCTACTACAAGGGCTATGAAACACCTTACATTCACTATAAGGTTGACAACAAGTCCTGGTCACAGGTTCCGGGTTATGCTATGCCGAAAACAGACGCATATCAGGACTACACTAACACATTTACAATTGACCTTGGCAATGCATCGGGTGCAGACATCTGCTTTAATGACGGCAACAACAACTGGGACAGCCGTAACGGTGCAAACTACCGCCTTGGCAAGGGCAACTACACATACTCAAACGGTAAGCTTGAAAAAATTGACGATTCTGTTCTCCGTATCAATAAATTTACTGTAAACAAAGGTAAGTCAGAATATACAACAGCCGGCAATATCAAATCACATGAGGGCTTAACTTTTGTTGTTGATACATTAGGCGGAACAGGCAAATACACATATAAATACGGCTACATCAAAGACGGACAGAAGTTCTTCCTCACAAGCGACTTTGTTGACTCATGTGACACCGGTTTTTATATGACCATGGGCGGTACAGTTACACCGTTCGTAATTGTAAAGGATTCATCAGGTGCAACAGTTGAACAGTATGCTCAGTCAATCAAGATTAATACTATGACTGTAAGCATGAAAATTGTAAATTCTGCACCTTACAAGGTAAATCAGCCAATCACTTTCAACGCAACTGCAGAAAATGCTATTTATAGCTACGCTTACTCAATCGGCTACATCTTCACTATTTCAAAGGGTGATAAATTTATCGGTTCAGCCGAGGTGTCTGACGGTTATGCAACATGGATTCCGACAGAACCGGGCAGATATACAGTTAATGTACTTGCTGAAGATTCAATATATCAGCACAAAAACGCATCAATGACATTTGATGTTGTTGACAAATCTGCTCCGCTCACAATTAATTCATTCAACACAACACCTGACAAGACATATGCAGGTATGTTTGAAAACTACGAAATGAGCGCAAACGCATCAGGCGGTACAGCACCTTATCAGTACAAGTTCTCATACACAAGATACGGCCAGACAAAGACTATTTCAGATTTCTCAAGCAACAACAGCGCATCACTCCTCTGCCCTGAAATGGGACCTTATCAGCTTAATGTAACAGTTAAGGATGCCGAAGGCAACACAGTTACAAAGTCAAAGGATATCACAATCGGTCAGACTTATCTCACAGGTCTTAACACAAGCAAAGATACTGCTAAGACAGGCGAAACAATCAAGATCAGCCCTGATATTCACAACGAGGCTTCAACAATCACCTCATCCGACTACACATACACAGTTACAAAGGACAACAAAACTCAGACACTTTCAACTCTCAGCGACAAGACTGCAAACTGGACTCCTACCGAGGCAGGTACATACACGCTTAGTCTTACTGTAAAGCACAGCGGAGTTCTTCTTGCAATCTACACGAAGGAATTCACAGTTGAAAAGAATACAAACGCAAACGAGGTTACAATTTACTACAAGGGTTATGACACACCTTACATTCACTATCAGGTAGGCAACGGCTCATGGACAAATGCTCCGGGCTATGCAATGACAAAGACAAGTGAAATGAGCGGTTATACTCATAAGTACACAATCAATCTTGGCAATGCAACTTATGCAAATGTATGCTTTAACAACGGCAACGGCAACTGGGACAGCAACGGTGGTAGAAACTACCGCTTTGAAAAGGGTACTTTCACATTCTCAAACGGCAAAATCACACCCGTTGATGACGGTGCATTGAGAATTACATCATTCGACATCACTCCTGCTGACGGCAAAATCAAGGTTGGTGATTCCGTATCAATGCATGTTAATGTTGCAAACGGCGACAATGCAACCTTGTGCGCTTTCTATTACAAAAAGGATAACGGTCCTGAAATTCCAATCTATGATTACTCATATGGATTTACTTGTTCAAAACAGTTTATTGAAGCAGGCACATACACACTTATTGCAAAAGTTAAGAATTACGGTAGCAATGATGTTGTTACAGCTGAAAAGACAGTTGTTGTTTCAGACGACAGCACTCAGCAGAACACCGTTACAATCTACTACAAGGGTTACAGCACACCTTACATTCACTATCAGGTTGGCAACGGTTCATGGACAAATGCCCCCGGCTTTGCTATGACTGCAACAAGTGAAAAGAGCGGTTATACTCACAAATACACAATTGACCTTGGCAATTCAAGCTATGCAAATGTATGCTTTAACAACGGCAACGGTAATTGGGACAGCCGTAACGGTCAGAACTACCGCTTTGAAAAGGGCACTTACACTTACTCAAACGGTAATCTTACCAAAATTTCATAATTAGGAACAGGTTAATAATTTTTAATAATTGTTCTGAACCGCCACATATTACAATATGTGGCGGTTTTTCTATATCATTTAAATTATACAGAACAAAATTAGCATATTTATATTGAAAATTTGACTTTATCTGATGTTTGATTGTCAAATTTTGTCGGATAATTCACTTAGATAAATTAGAAAATACAGGTTCTGACAATAATAAATATACTTATTTCATTTTTATTTCCCACACAGAATTATTTTCGTGAAATACTACATAAAAGTTTTCAGCAAAATTTATCAATTTTGTTTTCGGGAGCAATTTACAAAATAATTTTTGTATGCACCCCATTTAATTTATCTAATACATAAAATTTCGAAACGCATAAAATATTGGTTGTTTTTAGGACATTCAGTAACTAAAATTATAACTGTACGACAAAAGTGTACAAGTTTAATTTTGGAGGAAATCAAATGAACAAGAAGGCAAAGAGAGTTCTTGCCGCTTTGTTGTCCGTTATGACAGCGTCATCAATGGCAACAATTGCAATGACCTCAGCTTCGGCAGCAGAAATGACCTATTCACAGGTTTCAAATGCCGGCGAAAGCAAAAAGTCTGATACTTCCGGTGGATTCAGCAACACTGCTGGTACAACATCGACAGACTTTCCTATGAAGACAGGCGACATCAGCATGTCGAAAGAAGAGGTCGCAAAGGCAAAGAAAATCAAGACAGTAAAAGATTACTACAATACAGTTGACGGTGCAGCGTCAACTACAAAGACAGCCAAGCAGGAAATTGCTACAAACTCAACATCAACTTCAAGCGTTGATAACAGTAAGAGCAAATATTTCCCGCCAATCGGAGATCAGAACCCACTCAATTCATGTGGTTGCTGGGCTAATATTTACTATCAGCTCAGTTACGAGGAAAACCGTCAGCTTAACAGAACAGCTACATATGAAAACAGCCTCTCTCCTACATGGGTTTATCCGTATGTAAACGGTGGTAGTGACACAGGCTCAACGGCATCCGGTGTTTTGCAGATTGCTGAGAAATTTGGTGCACCTACAATTAAGACCGCACCAGTTACAACAGATTTTGCAAAGTGGAATACTGATAAGAGCGCTTTTGAAGAAGCTCAGAAGTACAGAGTTTCAGATTACTACATTTTTTATACAGGCAGCGGCAACACACCGGTTACAAGTCCTGACGACAGCGACATTGCCGCAATCAAGACTTCTCTGAAAAACGGCGATGTTCTCACATTCTCAACTCATATTGCCGGCTGGAACTACGAACAAATTAAGGAAAACAGCGAAGTTCCCGAAAACAGTAAGTATGCCGGTGAATATGTTGCATCATATGCCAAGTATATAGATGGCGCACACAGAATGACTATCGTCGGTTACAACGACGATATCTGGGTAGATATTAACCATGACGGCAAGGTACAGGAAGGCGAAAAGGGCGCATTCAAGATTGCAAACTCATGGGGTGTGAATTACACTCAGCTCGATAAACAAGGAATTCTTAAGGACAACGAAGGCTTCATCTGGCTTTCATATGATATGATCAATACTGTATCATCTGTTGATAACGCATATCTTGACCATTACCGTATGGACCTTGGTGCACAGTACCTTTTCAATGATGTTGTTAAGATTAATGTAATGCCTGTTGAGGATAATTCAAGCATTAACCTTGAATACACACTCAACACTTCGCTCAGAAGCAACACAAGAGTATTTGTCATTGCTTCTAACGGTGACAAGACATACTCATCTGCCGTTGAGCCATTCTCAAGTACGGATTATTCTGAAACAGGTTTTGACGGTACAGATAAGGCAACGGACGGTACATTTGTATATGATCTTTCAAATGTAGTGCCGGGACTTAATTCATCAAACTTCAAAGATTACAAATGGAGTGTTGAATTCATCGATGATGAACTCGATTCATACTCAAGCAAGAAAGATTCTGCTCTTACAATCAGCAATGTTAAAGTTACTGATAAGAAAAGCGGAAAATCTTACGGAACAACTAACTTCAAGAAAAAGTTAACCATTAACAACACTCAGATTATTGCTGACATTAATAACGGTTACAAAGAAGATGAAAATGCTCCGCTCGATTTCATGGAATTCAGCCTTGCAAACGGAAATGAAGTAGCACAGTCTGATGTAGTTTCTATGGGTGCTTGGGCAATCGGCGGTTCTGCTCCTTACCAGTACAAGTTCTCCTACACATTAAACGGTAAAGAAACTGTACTTCAGGACTTCAGCGAAGCTAACATTCATGAACATAAGTTTATGGAAGCCGGTAACTATACAATTAAGGTTGTCGTAAAGGATGATGACGGTAATACAAAAACCGCAACAACTAATCTTACAGTTAAAAAGACTGAAATTAAGAGCGTTGATATAAAGGAATATATTCGGGATGACGGTTTACATTACTTCTATGTTATTCCGGATGTTGAAAACCTCCCCTCAGCATTAGATGAGTTGGCAATTGATTATGACGCTGTTATTAACGGAAAAAGTGAAGTTATAAACAGATATATTGAAAACAACCAGATGGTTGGTATATGGAAGCCTGAAAATTACGGCACATATCAGATTACTGTATCAGTTAATGACGGTTCTGATATCATTACTAAGAAAACTCTTAACTATACAATTACTAAGGATAACAGTCCTCTGTGTATGTCAGATGTTAGCATCTATTCATACGATTATTCAAAAAAAGATATCGGTGTAGGAACCTTTTTTTCTTATAACAGTGTTTCCGCATATGGCGGACAGGCTCCGTATATGTATCGTGCAGGATATATCAAAGACGGTAAGACATACTATGTAAACGATTATACATCATACTCAACCAGTTTAAGTTGTGACGGTATCAACGAACCCGGAACAATAAAACCATTTGTAACCGTTAAGGATGCAAACGGACAAACAGTAACAAAGTACGGCAATGATGTTGAAATTGTAGCAGGTTTTAAAATTAATAACATCTACTGCAATACTACAAATCATACAGCCGATGGTTTTAATATGGCCGGAAATGAAGCATATTTATCATTCAGTGGTGAAAACTTTGTAAGGAACAATTATAAGGTAAAGAGTTGTGTTTATACAATCAAGAAAGACGGATATAAGTACGCAGAGGTTTCAAATAACGACTTGTCCAAAAGTACAACTTTCAAAGCTAATGATGCCGGTACATATGAAGTCACTGTTAAAGTAACTGATCAGCTTAACCAGACTGCAACATTCACAAAGCCATTTATCTTTGTAAAGAGCAATAACCTTGCAACAATCTACTATAAGGGCTATGAAACACCTTATATTCACTACAAGGTTGACAACAAGTCATGGTCAAGACGAGTTTTGTCAAGGGCATTTTCTACCAAAGTTGTA
>CACXEX010000218.1 GCA_902766775.1 uncultured Ruminococcus sp.
AATATTCCGTTTATGAAAGTAGTGAAGATACACATAGGAATCATCAGGCTTTTTGTATATGAAATCGCCCATTCACTGTAATTGTCAATTGACTTTTTGAAACGATGAAACGAGAATACGGACTGACCAAAAGTTTTTACAACAGGGATACCTCTTACATACTCAACGGCCTCGTTTGACATATCTTCAAGTGCATTCTGATATTCTTCCATTTTCTTCTTCAGTGTTGGTCCTGACATTTGTGTAAACATAATAACAAAGCTGATTGCTATTGGAATCAGACAAAACAGACCAAATCTCCAGTCAAAGAAAAACAGCATAAACAGAAGTCCCAAAGGTGTGATATAGGCTGTAACCATATCTGGAAGCTGATGTGCAAGGTATGTTTCGGTTGATTCGGAACATTCGTTGACAGTTTTTCTGACCTTGCCGCTACCGAGAGCTTCAAGAGTTCCGAGCGGAAGTTTTATTATGTGGTGCATCATATCTTTGCGCAGATTTGTCTGAACACGAAAAGCGGCTTTGTGCGAACATAAAAGTCCTGCAACATAGATAAGAAACGCAGCAGCGGCAAAGATTACTGCCATCCATCCGTTGTAAACAAGACCTGTTGCCTTTGAAAAGTCTGGCATTACTTCAAGTACTTCTTTGATAATCTTCCAAATATAGTAAAATGGGACTAGTGCAAAAACGGCGCTGATTCCAGATAAAATCCAGGAAGCGTAAGTGAAGTATTTGTGATTTCCTGCGTAGGACATAAGTCTTGATAAATTAGATTGCTTTTTCAAGAATAGACCTCCTCCAAGTGGATAATTTATATATCTGATATGAAAACGCTGCAGTCGCTTTCAATTATCATTCAAATTTAGGTTAGTTATCGCTAACTGTAACATAAAAATTATAGGGCTTACCCCTGCCCCATAATTTTCATCCAGCCTGCCGTATAGAATGCACGCATTTCTTTAAGATAAAGTGTTGCATCTTCAATAGGCATTTCGTGAATTATCAACTCAAAATATGTGTTAAACATACCTGTAATAATCATATGTTCAAGTTTTGTGTCAATTTTAGGCGACGGCTTTCCGAGTTTTTTGAGAACATTCAGATATTTATGCGTTGCCTCAACCTCAATCTCCACCATTTCGTCTATCATATGGGAGAACTTTGTACCCTCGGATTTTAAAAGAATCAGCTTAAAAACATCAAGGTGATCATAACAGTATAAAAGTGCATCATACATACAGTCACCTGATATAGTTGCCATATTGTCAGGTTGAGATTCGGCAGGAAGACTTGCAAACTTATCCTGTGCGGCTTTGTACATTTGCATAACTTTTGTATAATGTTTTCCTACAATAGCCTCAAAGAGTCCTTCTTTGTCGCCAAAACGGGTGTAAATTGAACCTGTTGTTGTGTGTGCTTCTGCGGCAATTGTTCGCAGAGAGGCATCGGCATAGCCTTTATTCAGAAATTCTTTTGTGGCACAGGCTATGATGCTTTCATAAACGCCCTCGATTTGTTTTGCCAAATGAAACACTCCTTAGTTTTGTTATATCAGCAATCTAATATGGATTTATAATTCATAACGCTGTTATATAACACTGTTATGATTATAGTATCAAAAAATTAGTTTGTCAACATTTGTCAGTAAAAAAATAAAAAAAGCACCGCAGAATTTCTCTACGGTGCAATTTAAAGATTCGGTTGAAAACAATCAGTTTTCTCTTCCGAGAAGGTAGTCAACAGACACTTCAAGTATATCAGCAAGAGCAACAAGCTCAACATCGGTTACAAAACGAATCTGACCCTCAAGCTTTGATAGACCTGATGCGTTCATATCAACACCGTTTACCTGTAACTGGGCAAGAAGTTCCTTTTGTTTCATACCCTTCTGCTTTCTTACAGCTTCAACTCTGCTTCCTACGAGGTTTCTGTCTCCAAGTTCCTGCTTTCTTAATCTCATTTCTACTCTCTCCCAAATCGTTTTAATTCTTTTTTAAAATTCTTTAAAAACATTGTGATGTTATTATAATACTAAAAAGGAAAAAAAACAAGGGGTTTTTGTAAATAAATTTAAAAAAATGAAATTTTTTCTGAAATTTGGTTACAAATTGAAATATAATAGTTATAGTGCACTTACAGAAAGACGCAATTACAGTAATATTGTATAATTAGCACAATACATAATTCTGGTTAAGAAAGATTAATTTTTCTTAAATTCCTGATTGGAATTAATATTTATAAAATGGTTCTGTGATAGAAATAACAATTACAAAATGTTACAATGACGAAATTTATATTTCAAAAGAAAAACGCCCTTAATAAAAGGGCGTTTTAAACTTATTTTTAGTTTTGTTTAAGCTTTGAAAGTACCGTTTTCGATTTCTGTAATCATTGATACACGGTTTTCGTGTCTGCCACCCTCATAAGGTGTGTTAAGAAAAATGTCGGCAAATTTAACTGCGTCTTCCTCACTTGTAACTCTGCCGCCCATACAAAGGATGTTTGCGTTGTTATGTCTGCGAGTCATTTCTGCACAGAATTCATTTGAAACAACTGCAGCTCTGATTCCCTTTACCTTGTTTGCAGCAATTGAGATACCAATACCTGTACCGCAACAGAGAATGCCTGTTGAGCATTCACCCGATGTGATTGCTGTTGCAACCTTGTAGGCATAAACAGGATAGTCAACGCTTTCTTCGCTGAAAGTGCCATACTCTTTGTATTCAAGTCCTTTTTCATCAAGATATTTTTTGATTGCGCAGATAAGATTATATCCGCCGTGGTCGCATCCGAGTGCTATCATTTTGTTCTACCTCCAAGTTTTTTATTAAGCTCACGCTGTGCCTGCGGCAAGCGGAGATATACGGGCATAAGTTCCTGTGGCGAAACAGTTTGTCCGTTATTAATCATTTCAAATGCAACAAGTGCCGTTGAAGATGCTCTTTGATATTTAAGATTTACGGGAGCAGGCTCTGCGTTTTTAATTTCATCACCGATGTATTTACAGGTGATGTCGGTACCGTCACCTACAATAATGATTCTTCCGTCAATAGATTGCAGTTCATTTTTCAGATTTTCAAGTGACAATGCTCTGTCATCACAAAGGCGGGTAACAACTCCGTTTTCAACTTTAAATAAGGCATTGTAAACCTGTGAACAGCGTGCGTCCATTACAGCACATATGATACAGTCAGTTGAAATAAAATTATAAGCCATACTTTCAAGTGTTGAAACTGAAACACACGGTATATTATTTGCAAAAGCAAGACCTTTTACTGCCGCAACACCGATTCTTACACCTGTGAATGAACCCGGACCAGCATTGACTGCGATTGCGTCAATATCGGAAATTTCGGTTTTTGTGTTGCTCAAAAGCTGTTCAACCATAGGGATAAGCGTCTGACTGTGTGTAAGACTTGTGTTTATGAAAGTTTCACCGATCAGCTTGCCTTTTTCTGAAAGTGCAACAGATGCGGCTGTTGCAGATGTGTCAACAGACAGAATTTTCAAATTTCAACACCTTCAATTTCAAAGATTCTTTCGTCATTGCTCTCCCCTTTTTCAATCGTTATTCTGATTGCATTTTCGGGAAGTGCGCCTTCAATATTTTCGCTCCACTCGATTACGAGAATACCGTTGTCAATGTAGTCAAAAAATCCCGTTGAGTACAAATCGTCCCATGAATTTACCCTGTACATATCGAAATGATAGATATTGTACTTTCCGCTGTACTCATTTACAAGTGCAAATGTCGGACTTGATACACCGTCATCGACACCGAGTGCCCTTGCAAGACCTCTTGTGAAGGCAGTTTTGCCCATACCAAGTCCGCCGAAAAGAGCTATTACCTCTGTGCCATGGAGCTGTTTTGCTATTTTTTCGCCGATTTTTTCAGTTTCATCGGCACTGTGAGAAATCAATTTAACCATATCAGAAAAGACCGCTGATTTTACCGTTTTCGTCAACATCAATTTTCTCTGCGGCGGGAACTTTCGGAAGTCCCGGCATTGTCATAATGTTGCCCGTGTATATTACTACAAAACCTGCACCGTTTGAAATTGTTACATCTCTTACTGTGATTTCAAAATCTTTTGGAGCACCGAGCTTTGTAGGATCGTCTGAAAGTGAATACTGTGTTTTTGCAACACATACAGGAAGTTTATCACCGCCGAGTGCTATAACTTCTTTTATTGCTTTTTCTGCCGCAGGAGTGTAGTTTACCTTAGCAGCACCGTAGATATCCTTTGCAATCTTCTCAACCTTTTCTTTTAGTGTAAGGTCAAGTGAATAAAGCGGTTCAAATGCAGACGGCTTTTCACAAGCCTCTACTACCTTCTTTGCAAGCTCTACGCCGCCTTCTCCGCCTTTGCCAAATACATTTGAAAGGGCAAAATTAGCGCCCTTTGAAATGCAGTATTCTTCAATGTACTTGAGTTCTTCCTCTGTATCTGTACCGAACTGGTTGATTGCCACAACTACGGGAACATTGTACTTTCTCATATTGTCGATGTGGACACCGAGGTTTACAATGCCTTTTTTGAGTGCTTCAAGGTTTTCGTTTGAAACCTCTGCCTTTGGAACGCCACCGTTGTATTTTAACGCACGGCAAGTTGCCACGATTACAACCGCTGACGGAGCGATACCTGCATATCTGCACTTGATGTCAAGGAACTTCTCCGCACCGAGGTCTGAACCGAAACCCGCTTCTGTAATACAGTAGTCAGCAAGTTTTAATGCAAGTTTTGTCGCTCTTACGCTGTTACAACCGTGAGCGATGTTTGCAAAAGGACCGCCGTGCATAATTGCGGGGGTACCCTCAAGTGTCTGAACAAGGTTAGGCTTAATTGCATCTTTAAGAAGTGCAGTCATTGCGCCCTCAGCCTTTAAGTCCTTAGCATAAACGGGTTCACCGTTGTATGTGTATGCAACAAGGATGTTGCCAAGTCTTTCTTTGAGGTCGGAGATATCATTTGCAAGGCAGAGAATTGCCATAACTTCCGATGCAACCGTGATGATGAAGTGATCTTCTCTCGGAACACCATTCACTTTGCCACCAAGACCGATTGTGATATTTCTTAATGCACGATCATTCATATCAAGACAACGCTTGAAGAGAATTCTTCTCGGATCAATGCCGAGTGTATTGCCCTGCTGAATATGGTTGTCAAGCATTGCACAACAAAGGTTATTAGCCGCTGTAATTGCGTGCATATCTCCTGTGAAATGAAGGTTGATGTCCTCCATAGGAAGAACCTGTGCATAACCGCCGCCTGCGGCACCGCCCTTTATACCGAATACAGGACCGAGTGACGGCTCACGAAGTGCGATGATTGCTTTTTTGCCAATTTTAGCCATTGCCTGACCAAGACCCGCTGAAGTAGTTGTTTTGCCCTCACCTGCCGGTGTTGGGTTAATTGCTGTTACAAGAACAAGTTTTCCGTTAGGATTATCTTTTACACGGTCAGCAAGTTCATCAGAGAGTTTTGCCTTGTACTTTCCGTAAAATCCGAGCTCATCATCAGAAATTCCAAGCTGAGCAGCTATGTTGCTGATTGGTTGTAATTCTGCACTCTGTGCAATTTCAATATCAGATAACATAAAATACCTCCGAACAAAATTCATTTATACTCTTCTAATTATATCAAAATGCGAAACTTGTATTATTCTGTATTGAAATTATACTTGATAATAGCGGCATTATTTAATATAATTATAAAGAAAAAGTAATTTAAAAAGGTTGTTTTAGGTGAAAAAGGTTATTACAAATATTTATGAATATTTCAGACAGTGTGACGCCGTGCTGTGGTTGTTGACTGTTGCTGCAATTGCTTATAGCTTTTTGTTGATTGCGAGTATGCAACGATCCGGAAATTACAGTTACTTGAGAACACAAATAATTGCGGTGTCTGTCGGACTTGTTGCGGCTGTCTTTATCTCGATAGCCGACTACAAATTTCTTATACGAAAGTGGTATATTGCCGCAATAGTAGGAATTGTCCTTGCAGGGCTTGTGTTTGTGTTCGGTGTACAAGTCAGCGGTACTGACGATACTGCGTGGATAAATCTTCCCGGTGGATTTTCGGTTCAGCCTTCTGAATTTATAAAAATATGTTTTATTATTACATTTTCAAAGCATCTTTCTTGGCTTAAGGAGAAAAATATGATAGAAAAAATATCAGGTGTAATTTCTCTGGCAATTCATGCTATTATACCTATGGTGTTGATTCATATTCAGGGTGATGACGGTACAGTTCTTATATTTGCCCTTATGTTTTTGATTATGTCATTTGCCGCAGGAGTTCAGCTGAGATATTTTGCAATTTTAGGCGTATTACTTGTGTGCGCCGTTCCGATTGTGTGGAATGTATTTATGAATGAAGAACACCGCAACAGAGTTCTTGCTCTGTTTGACCTTGACGGAAATGCACTTACAAATTACGGTTGGCAGCAATATCAGGGAAAGGTTTCAATAGCAAGTGGTGAGGCCTTTGGAAGCGGACTTTTTAACGGTCAGCGTGTTGAACATTCAATTGTACCTGAACAGGAAAACGATTTTATATTTACTGTTGCAGGTGAGGAGCTTGGATTTGTGGGTTGTATACTACTGCTGCTTATCCTATTCTTTATTATATTAAAGGTAATTTTAAACGCAAAGTTGTCAAATGAATCAGAAGGAAAATTCGTTTGCTACGGTGTATTTGCAATGATAGCATCACAAACAGTTGTAAATATAGGAATGGTTTTAGGATTTTTGCCCGTTGTTGGCATAACCCTCCCATTGTTTAGCTCGGGCGGCACTTCGGCATTGAGTACGCTTATAAGTCTTGGACTCGTGCAGAGCGTAAGATATCACAACACTGACGATATGAACAAGGCTTTTGTAAGGCGAGGAAGTTCAAGCCGAATCAGAATGTAATTGAATACAGACAAAGTAAAACGCAGACAATGAAATGTCTGCGTTTTTTATGCTTTTATTTTTCGCTTATTGTGATGTTTGCCTTGTAACTTCCGCTAACCCAGCAGGTAGATGTTCCGTTGAGTTTGAAAGTAACGGGCATTTGTACCGAACCGACTGTTCCGCTCTGGTCGGATGTATCAATGACACACTCAATATCGGAGCTCTTGAGACCGTCAAGTTCTTCTTCACTGCCTATTACAGTAACATTCATATTTGTCTGCGTTACATCAGCTTTATACTTTGAAGAAAGTCCGCTGACCTTAAACGAATCAACCGTAAAGGTTTTCTTTGATAATCCACTCAGGTCAAGTACAAACTTTGCGGTTGTTGAGTTACTGATGTTTTTGCAATCAGTCGGAATATTAATTCCCTGAGAATCGTACTCGTAACGCTTGTTTGAAAGTGTTGCAAAGTCAATTGACTCAAGCTTTACACTGTCAGTACTGTCAAGAACCTTTTTAGGTCCGGCAAGCAGAATCTTTGACGGTTCAATCTTAACCATATCGTCACTCAGATCAAGACCGTCAGGCTTGTTGACAAATTCCGGGATTACATCAACTGTTTTTTCAGGAAGAACCGAAATAGTTGCCTCAACATCGGTGAATTCCATTGTGAGAAGGTCGGTTGATAACTTGTTTCCTGTTTTATCATACAAAACAATATTGGCTGTTGTTGTTGTGGAGTCACTTAATGTTTTGTCAAGTTCTGCCGAAGCAGAAACCTTTGCTATCTTGGCAATTTCGGTCTGCGGACCTGATATTGTGATGTTCTTTGATGCAAGCGATGTTGACGCATAGTAGCCGTCAGCAACTTTATAGACAACATTTTCTTGAATGGGAAAAGTTGTTTCACGGAGATAGTCAACGATTACGTTTACATTTGAAGGAGTAACGGTGGATATAATTTGAAAATTAGCACTCGGATTTGCCTTTACTGCTGAAAGTGACAGCTGATAGGTTCCCGCTGAATCAATCCCGTTTGTTGCACCTGTTACCGTAATATCTTTAGTTCCGATTGAACCGAGAATTGCTCGGCTGCCTGATACAGTTACGGTTGCAGTTTGATTAGTATCTCTAAATACCTGCAACCCGTTATTGTCAAGCTGATCCGGAAGTTCAATCTGAATAGGAATATTGCTGATTGTAACTGTTGTATCATTAGTCGTTCCCATACTCATATAAACCCATGTGATTGATGAGATTACAAGAGCAAGAATAATCAGAAACTTATTGTTCTGAAAAAGTTTATTAAGAGAGAATTTTTTCTTTTTCATTTTTCAGCCTTCTCTCTTTTTGAACTTTTAGAGTTCTTTTGAAAGAACTTTTTAGGTGGTTCGTCATCATCGTAACCGCGGTCATTGATAAGAAACTGTTCAAGCTTTTCAATAAGCTCTTCCCTTGTGAATTCACGGAGCAAAATGCCGTTGACAGCAAGGGAGATAACTCCGGTTTCCTCGCTGACAATAAGGACAATAGCATCACTCTGTTCACTGATGCCGAGACCTGCTCTGTGCCTTGTACCAAGGTTTATATCGACATTTTGGTTAGTTGTAAGCGGTAAAATACATCCTGCTGCAAAAAGTTTTCCGTCACGGATAATGCTTGCACCATCGTGCAAAGGTGCTTTGTTAAAAAATATATTGCCAAACAGAGCAACTGATGTTTCTGCATCAATGATTGTGCCTGTTGCAGCTATATCGGAGAGCATAGTTTCTCTTTCAAACACGAGCAGAGCACCTGTTTTTGAACGCGAGAACAAAACTGCCGTATCAGCCGCATCTACGATTGACTTTTCAACAGCTTTTCTCCATTCATCGCCTTTGTGGTGTTTTGCAAATATTTTTATATATTTTTTATAGGTGTTGTTGCGTCCCATCTGTTCAAGAGCCTTTCTGATTTCAGGCTGGAATATGATAGCAATGACAACAACCGCTGCCTCGAAAAATGTTCGCAACAAGGATGAAAGCATAACAAGACCAAACAAAGATGAAAGAAAATACACTACAAGTAGTATAATTACACCCTTTAGAAGCTGGACAGCTCTTGTTTCCTGAACAAGCTTGAACAGTCCGAAAATCAGCAGTGCAATCGCAAGAATATCTACAATATCTCTGAATTGGATAGTCTTGATAATGGATAAAATGCTGTTAAATATTTCCAATATGCTTTCCCCTTCCTTGATTTTTTTATTCCTTGTTATTATTCTAACATACTTTTGTTACTAATTGCAACCTTTTTAAAGTGATTTTTTTACTTTATTACTCTTTGCAATTCTACTGACTGCGTTTGAAAAATATGCTATATCGTTTTTTGTCGTAAATGCAGAAACAACCGCTCGTACCGTGCCGGTTTCATTGGTTCCGAAACTTCTGTGTGCAAGTGGAGCACAATGTAGTCCCGCACGTACGGCAATGTTGTAGCTGTCATTAAGAATTCTTGCGACCGATTCACTTTCCATACCCTCAATATTGAAGGAAATTACCGGTACACTATGACTTTTTTCAGGCATTTGAGTGTATAAAATTACATTTTCTGTCTGTTCAAGTCTTTTATACAAAGCCACTGCAAGACTTAATTCCGAGTTATATAATTCATCAGGCTTTCTGTTAAGGACAAATTTTATTCCGGCGTTAAGGCCTGCAATTCCGGGAAGGTTAGGTGTTCCGCTTTCGTATTTGTCGGGGAGTATTTCTGGTTGATTAAGATTTGCAGAGTCACTTCCTGTTCCTCCCTGAATGAGGCTGTCGGGGGTTGTTTCACTGTTTATAATCAAAAGTCCTGTTCCCATTGGTCCGTAGAGCCCTTTATGACCTGCTGTACAGAGAAAATCAATTGAACTGTCCGAAAGGTTGATATCAACAGTTCCTGCGCTTTGTGCCGCATCCACACAGAAAAGAATTCCGTTAAGCCTGCAAAGTGCTCCGATTCTTTCAACGGGGAGTTTTATTCCAAAAACATTCGACGCATGGGTACAAATTACAAGTTTAGTATTTGTTTTGAACTCATTTCTGAAATTTTCTATTGTTTGTTCATCATCATAAGGTACGCACTTTGCAATCGAATACTCAATTTTGTTTTTTTTCAGTGCTTCAAGAGGTCGTACGACTGCGTTGTGTTCATAAGAGGAAATTACTGCATGATCTCCCGGTTTTAATATTCCTTTAATTACTGTGTTTAATGCAGAGGTGCAGTTAAGCGTAAATATTACATTTTCTGGGTTTTGTGTTCCAAAAAGTTTTGCGACATTTTCTCTGCACGAATACATAACCTCGGATGATTTTACCGACATTTTGTGACCGCTTCTGCCCGGATTTGCTCCATAATCCGACATAGCCTCATTCATTGCTCTTCTGACAGAAATCGGCTTTGGAAATGTTGTTGCCCCGTTGTCAAAATATATCATAAAGCATCAACGGCGGCTGTACCGTTTACAACAATGCCGTTATTCCTGATGATTTTTAATGCTTTTTCAAAATTTCCCGGGACATAAAGGCTGTATCCGCAGGATTTCTGATTAAGGTGTATTGGTGTTCTTACAAGTCCTGATTTTATATTATACTTTAAAAGAAGGTTACGGCTCTTCATGGCAAGAGTTACCGAGCCGAACATTAT
>CACXEX010000219.1 GCA_902766775.1 uncultured Ruminococcus sp.
AACCTTTTTGAATTGTTTCAGAACTCTGTTTCCGCTCACGGTAACAGGATAACGAATATCAAACACAGCCTTTGCCGTCTGTCCTTCAATGTCAACACTGCTGAGGTTTACAGTGAGGGAACCCGAAACAGCATCGCTCATTTTAAGGCCGAGTGATCTGCCGTTTGTTTCCTTGTTGATTGCGTAGTCAATAAATGAACAGATTGAACCCGTTTCCTTTGTTGTATAAACATTTGAAATGAGGTCAACAAGTGCCGCTGCGGCATTGTAGCCCTTATCGGGTTCACAAGCATGAGCCGCCTTGCCACGGCTGATTATCATAAGACCGTCAATTGTGTAGTTAAATTCAAAGTTGCCGTCACTTGCGTCTGCAAGGCGCATAAGAGTCTGCTCGTCATAATCTGATGAATCGAGCATTACATAAGCCATATCGGGAACAGCATTAACCGCTCTGCCTGCGTGGAACTGGCTGAGTGTTGTTGCATTGTTTAAAAGTGTGCTGATTTCAATCTGAAGAATACCCTTTTCGGCAAAACAAATGCCATAGTCGCTGTCGGGAGTGAAAGCCATATCGGGGAGAGGATTTTTCTTGAAGTAATTTTCCATATCCTCCATACCTGTTTCCTCTCCTGTACCGTAGATTGTACGGAGGGTGTTAGCGCCTTTCACACCGCTGTCCTTGATTGCTCTCAGACAGTAGAGAGTAACAAGGGCGGCACCCTTGTCGTCTGCAATTCCTCTGCCGTAAAATCTGCCGTCCTTTTCTGTGAGGGCATACGGCGGAACGCTCCAGTTATTGCCTGCCGGCACAACATCAAGGTGAGTAAGCACACCGCAGAGTTTGCCGCTGTCACCAAGGGTGATATGACCGCTTTTGTCGGTTGTTCTCTCCCCTGTCAGGCCAAAATCTTTTGCTCTTTTAAGAATAAAATTCAAGGCTTTATCGCACTCGTCATTCTTTTCACCGTCAATCGATTCAAAAGAAAGGAGTGTGTTAAGATCTTTTAAAAGCTCGTCTTTGTAGTCAAGTATTTTGTTTCCAAACATAATAAATACCTCCGTACTTAAATGCTGATTGTCTCTGTATCAGTTTTTTCTATTTTTTACTATTACTTTTTCTTTTTATTGTTTTAACGGTCAAAATAACCGCACCGTAGATTAAAAATGCACCAAATGCGCAAAGGCTGATTTTTACACCTGTCGAAAATCCGGGTGTTTCGTATGTAAACACAATATCACACTTTTCGCCCTTTGGTATTTTAACAGCCATAAAGCCGTAATCAACTTTTTCAACATCAACTGCCTTGCCATTTACGGTTGCCGTAAAGCCTTCGCTGTATGGCACTGTGAAGAACAACAGGTTGTCATCACCCTTTGTGTTATTGTAAACAGCTTTAAAGCCGTTTTGAGTATATTCAAAAGAGGAACAACTGTTAAGTGCCCTCTGATTGCAAGCTTTTTTGTACTCAGCATTGCTGTAATCAAACTTTTCGGTAATGCTGTCGTAATCCTCCGGATGTTTTCCGTACAAAAGCTTGTACTTTTCATCGCTGTAACCCGTGATATCGGAATACTTCTTCATAAGGTCACGGGGAAGAACCATTGCATAGAGCAACGCCTCAGATTTGTGAGCCGACTGCACAAGGTCAAATTCCTCTTCGGCAATAAACTTGTCAAAGGTGTAGCCCATAGGAATATAGTATTCGTTGCGGTAAACATCAAAACGGTTCTGCGTTCTGAGGTATTTCCAACCGGGCATCCTTGTGTTGCCGTCTTCGTCAACAAATGAATTCAAGCTGCCAGACTTGCCGTCGCCTCGGTAGTCGAAAAGATATTTACAGCTCAAAAACGGGCGGAGTCCGTAGGCATCAAGGTCAGGTCTTGACGCAACATCTCTTGTGATTCCAAGTGCATCATAAAACTGCATTATAGATGTTGAAACAGAACTCTGAAAACAGTTAATGCTCGGAATCTGCCAGAACATTGCCGTGTTGTCAACACATTCGTAAAAATCACTGCGAACATCGTCAATATCGGCAATTGTAATGCCGTCACGCCTGTTTATAATATCATTTTTGATTGTCTCTGTACTGCTGCTTGAGAGATAGCCCGTAGCGATTATAAAATACGAGGTAAAAAGAGAAACGCTAAGCACACCGACAGTCAGCATAACAGTGAATCTCTTTTTGTTTCGTCTGAATTTCTTGATAATCAGAACAAACGCAAGCAGGCTTAACAGCGCCATAAGCACATAGAGCCAGTAGCGTTCAAATGTTGCCTGAACACCTATTATGGTACTTTCAACATCACCGCTGTTTTCATCCGTGTAATTCATCGGCATAAGGCCTATGAGTATAGCCGCACCGACAGTGATTCCTGCCGACCAGCGGATTGCCCTGTTCCAGTCGGTTTTTCTGTTTTCAAATGCCTTGATTGTTGCGAGGACAAGCATAAGCACACCCATATAGAACCATCTTGCGTAGTAAATTGAGCTGTTCATCAGCTGGAACATACTGTTCAGAACAGGGACACACGCAAATACCGCAAGCACGGCAAGCAACTTTTTGAGCCAGCTTTTTTGGCTGACCTGAAAATATGCGATAACACCGGTCATTCCGACAAGCGGTAACCACGCCGCAACAGACGCCCACCTGCAATTTGAACCCGGTGTAAACACGGGGAACGCAGGCATATCTGCGGGGAAAAACAGGCTTAAAATTATGAGCCAGTATTTCTGCGGTTGGCTGTACACAAGCGAATCCCAGCCGTTCGGAAGTTCGGTAAGTCTTGGATTTCCCATTAAACCGAGGACTGACGGCAACAGTATGAATGCCGTTGCGACAAATCCTATAATAACTTCAAGTGCAAGCAAGAGGAAGTTCTTGATTTTGAATTTGTAAGTTTTGGTCAGCGTAATCATAAGGAAATAGATGATTACGAACAGAACCTGTCCCACAAAGAAGTAGTAGTTTACAACACAGGCGGAGAATACCGCAAGTGCAAACACCATTCTTTTTCCGTCATAGATGAACGCGTCAAGTGCCGCAAGCAAGAGCGGAAACATTATCATCGGCTCGTGAAAATGGAAAAAGAACACATTGTAAATCGAAAATCCCGAAAATGCATAAAGCAATCCGCCGACAAGAGCAAAGTTCTTGTTAGCCACATATCTTTTTAGATAAAGATATGCCGAAAGCGATGCACAACCAAATTTCAAAATTAACAGCGGTCCGATAAGATACGGCACAGCCTCACTCGGGAATGGTATTGTCAGCCAAAAGAACGGACTGCCCAAAAGATAAAAACTGAAACTTGAGAGCATATCTGTTCCGAGGTCAACATTGTGCATCCAACCCATATTGCCGTTTCGTATAGCATCGTGTACAAGCTGATAGAACGGAATTTCCTGAACATTGAAATCGCCGTAATAATAGAAAACACCGCCTCCCATTATAATGAACGGAAGAAAAAGTGCTGTTGCGGTTATGATTGATATAAGGAACACACGCAGACCAAAAAGTTTTTGTGTGGGATATTTTTGCAAAATTCTGCTCGGCATAAAATCCTCCACGGAGCAAAAAATCTGAAAAAAGCTTATTTTTTCGATAATTTCTTTACTTTTAAATTATGAATAGTATAATCAGTAATATAAATGTCTTTCACCGTCATTTATTCAAATGACATCTGATAATAGATATTTAAAGCGGAGCAACGCTCTGCTTTGCTTGCAAGGAGCAGAGGACACTCGCATTTAGATTATACCATAATATAATACAAATTGCACTAATTTTTAGCAAAAAACAGGAGAAACTACCGATGAATATTTCACATTTTTACGCAATGCTTTCAAGAATGAGATATATTAACCGCTGGGGACTGATGAACAACACACGCTACGAAAACCTCAGCGAACACAGTCTTGATGTTGCCGTAATTGCGCATTGCCTTGTTTTAATTCACAACAAGCGTTTCGGCGGCAACTTAAATGCCGAGAGAGCGGCATTGCTCGCACTTTTTCACGACGCAACCGAAATCATAACAGGTGATATGCCGACTCCCGTAAAATATTTCAATCCCGAAATCAAAAATGCCTACAAAGAAATTGAAACAACAGCAGGCAACAAGCTTGTGTCAATGCTGCCCGATGACTTCAAAGATGATATGGACGAAATCATCAAAATGAACGGTACAGGTGACGGTGAACTCAAAAAGTTCGTAAAAGCGGCGGACAAGTTTTCTGCCCTTATCAAGTGCATCGAAGAAATCAAAATGGGCAACAGCGAATTTTCAAAAGCAAAAGAGACAACCGAAAAATCAATTCACGATATGAATATGCCTGAAACGGAAGTTTTTGAAAAGGAGTTTCTGCCGTCCTTTTATTTGTCACTTGATGAGCAAGATTGACATAGACCGACAAAATTCACGGCATTATTCCGACAGAAATTTCACTAAAACTTCACTAAAAGACACACTTTAATTCTAATTTAGCATTAAAATAATTTCTCGTATGGTATAATAAACTATACTTATGTATTGTGTGCTTTTTACCCGATTGGAGGAGTAATATGCCAAATTACGAAAAGAACAGTCAGAAAAGCAATTTTGTTGACATAAGCTCAAACAAGCAGGTCAAAAAATTATATAATAAAAAAGGCAGACTCAAAAGAATACTTTGCCTTGTGTTTTCAATAATTTTCCTCTTGGGCGGCGGCGGAATGCTTTACTACTATTCATTCCTTGACACACTTAACTTCAAGGATCTTGATGACACAGGCAACAACACAGCAGCTACCAACTCTTCGGTTGCACCGCTTGAGGGCGACAAAACAAACCTTTCGCTTTCAGAGGGTGAACTTCTGCAGAACTCAAAAGAACTTAATGTTATGCTCTTCGGTGAGGACAACTCACACGGCGATGAACACGGCAGAAGTGATACAATGATTATGATGACCATTGATAACAACCACAAAAAGCTGAAACTGACATCATTCCAGCGTGACACCTTTGTTTATATCCCCGGTTACGGATATGACAAGCTCAACGCATCTTATAACTACGGCGGAGCAAAGCTTTCAATTCAGACAATTGAAGCTAACTTCGGCATCAAGGTTGACCGTTATGCGGTTGTTGACTTTGACAGCTTTAAGAAGATTATCGACACCCTCGGCGGTATTGATATGGAAGTTACTCAGGACGAAATCGACTACATCAACTATCAGATGTACAAGAACAAGCAGGCTGACACAAGAACAACTATCACAGACGCACCGGGTACTGTTCATCTCAACGGTCAGGAGGCTCTCTGGTATGCTCGTAACAGAGGTCTTACAAAAGGCGAGGACGGCAACGAAATCGGACTTGACGGTGACGATTGGGACAGAACTTCAAGACAGAGAAAACTTCTTGAAACTCTGTTCACAAGTATGAAGAGTGCAGATCTCGGTCAGATTGTTTCAATTGTTAGTTCGGTTGGTCCTCTTGTAACAACAAACCTCAAGAAGGACGAAATCACAGCGCTTGTTTCTCACGCTCTCACCTATCTTTCATATGATGTAAAGCAGTACTATGTTCCCGAAGAAGGTCTTTGGTACTATGATGACAATACAGAAACCTGGAACGGTACAATAACATCAACCATTAAGATTTCAGACCTTAATGCACAGAGAAAGAAGTTTGCAAGCTTTGTTTTTGAAGAGTTGTTCACAGGCAGCACATCATCTGACTCAACAACTTCTGCATCAAAAAATTAAATTTATTTAAAGTAAAACGCAGGCAGCCAAATTTGGCTGTCTGTTTTACTGTGTGCCACAGTTCCCAATTCGTGAAGATAGTTTGTAATATTATAAAACATATTATGCCCGAGCGTTACATTGCAGTTTTTTCGTACTAAAGCAGAGCGTGCCACAGTTCCCAATTCGTGAAGATAGTTTGCAATATTAGAAAACATATTATGCCCGAGCGTTACATTGCAGTTTTCTGTACAAACCGAGCCGTAGGGCGGATATTATCCCCCCACTTTGATGAATTTTTTGTTCAAGCAATTTGTTTTGATATGATGAAAACAGCGTGTTATCTGTAGGGGCGGATATTATCCGCCCGCCTTGATGGCATCATATATTCTGCTTGAATTTTCTGACTTGATGAAAGCTGTGTATTCAATTGTTGTGGTGAACACGGTTCGTCGCTACAATTGAACGCTTTTACAACTAAAATTTAATCTACAAACCAAAAATTGCATCAGAACCACTTAGGTATCTGATGCAATTTATTTATCTGACTATTTTTTCAAATTGACTGCGATGGCACCCGATTATCCGATTTTTGTATAATAAACATTCAAAAACATCTGGTAAAATTCTGCCTCGCTAACATTAAATTCAGCGTACTTGGTGCCCATCTTTACCTGACCCGGAACCGAAACCATATCAATTCCGCTCAGACCGCCGAGCACAGCCTGTTGTGCAAGATAAGTAACCTTTGACGGGTTGAGGTTCGTACACGAATAAGGAGCAGATGCGTTAAACAAATCGAGCGGTATAGTCAAATCCTTCTTAGTCTGCTGAAGAACGGTATCCATAAATGACTGAATATAAACCTTCTGTCTTTGCATACGCATATTGTTCGAGTCAACTTTGCTCGTGTCACGGGTTCTGACAAAGCTTTCCGCCTGTTCTCCGACAAGGTGGTAACTTTCGCCCTCAACAAAACTTCCTATCGTTTCGGGTGACACAACATCAACACCGCCCACGCTGTCATTGAGAGCGGCAATACCGTCAAGATCAAGCGAAAAATATGTGTTTATCGGAATGTTGTAGAACAACCTCTGAACCGAATTTACCGTATTTTCACAGCTTGATTCCTTTCCGTCTCCGTATGCGTAGGAAAGACAAATCTGCTGTTTCTCCGTGCCTGCATATGCGCCGCCTGCGGAGTACATTGTCACATCGACCATTGCGTCTCTCGAAATATTAAAGAGGGTAATTTTGCCGTTTGATGTATCAATCGAAACGAGCATAAGCACATCGGCTTGACCGCCGCTTGCCTTTACCTTGCTGTTGTTATTTTCATCAAGGTCTCGCTTATCAACACCCATACACAGAACACTTGTTACCTTTTCATTAAACTTGTAGGTTTCGCCGTTATAAACAACATATTTGCCGTTTTCTTCGGTTTCAATGCCCTGCGGAGCGGTCACATGAATATCCGAGTTAAACAACTCGTTTCCGCCCTGATAAATCAAATATGCAACCGTGCCGACTGCAATAACAATAAGTCCGAGCAGAACACAGGCTATTGACAAAAGCACCTTCTTCCAGGTTTTCATCTTTCTTCGCTTTGAATGATGATGGTGATGGTGCCCCCTTGATTTATGCTTTTTATATCTGTTTGTTGTATTGCTCTTTACGATGATTGTGTCATCATCATCGCCGTAAACATCTGTATAAACTTTTTTCTTTTTCTTTTTTAACTTGCCGTCCCTGAAAATATAGCCGTCAACATCAAGCTTGGCGGGATTTGCACTATCGTGCGTTACCTCATTCCGACCCCTTTGCGATTCAAGAATTTCCGGTGTATTCGGATCAAGCTTTGCGCTGTTCACATTTTCAGTTGTTGCCTCAGTTGAACTCTCATTTTGTCGGTTCATCTTTCTTTAGCACTCCCTGCACAAGATATCTTCCGTCACCGCTGTCTAAGCATGTGCTTAATACAAGAATTTTATCATTGGTAGTAAGCTCTATATTCCTTTTGTTGACAGAAACAGAATGTGGGTTTTCAATCATATCGAGATAATCCGAAAATACCTTATCGTCGGAAAAATCGAATGAATTCATAATGTGTCGGTCATCATATTCAAACGCCGATACAATCTCATATGTTAATTTTCGGTCGGGTGTATAGACATAAATATACTTGTTTTTATTGAAAAATTCAGTATCATAAAAGCGATGAAGTGTTGCAAACATAGAACCGTTTGCCATATTATGACCGTAAAGGACGGTTACTCTGTCAGAATAATCCCGCTTGTTGCATATCTGTGAATAGATACTGCCCGAAAAGCTGTAATTCTGGTATAAATCATGGTCAAGATAGAAATTATCGTCAACGTGACTCTGCAAAACGGGGTAATTGATATTTGTATTAGGAACGTAAATCCACGAATAAATATCACTGTTCTGCTTTCTGAGAGATATAAAGTCAATCGGATTGTCAGCCTTTCTGACATTGATTGACGGTGAGATCATTTCAGCTCCCGACGGAGTAGTTGCACCGTTTTCTATTCCGGAAGCATACGAACTTGCAACATTGTCGAGTTTATTTCTCTCATTATTTTCGTTTATGTTTTTCAAAACTATATACGCAAGTGTGCCGATAATCGCAGCCACAAGCAAAATAATCAAAACTATAAGAAATTTGTTTCTTCTTCTGCTCATACCAAAACTCCCAATTGACTATATTGTATCATTTTTGTATATGTATGTCAATCAATCATTACTATTTTGAACAATTTTATTACAATTTATTACTTTTTTCGACAACACAATAAATTTACTAAATTATGCACTTAATGAAAAAAGAGACTTCCTTTTGAGAAGCCTCTTTATTTTTCAATCAATTAAAATTATTTGCTCTTTACAAGCTTGAACACAGCCGCACCGCAAGCTGCAAGTGAAAGAACGAGTATAGCATACGGAAGAACATCGCTTGCACCGGTTTTCGGTGAAGTTGTTGAGTTATCCTTGTTTACAGTAGCTGTTGCCACCGGACCTGTCTGGTCATTGTTGTCACTGTTCTTGCGATAGTATGGTGTACAAACGATATCGCCGGTAATAACAAGATCCATTGTGCCGCTCTTAAGGCTGTCACTTGTTGTATAAGGACCTGTGATTTCCCAATGGTCAAATGTATAACCGCTGTTCGGAATCGGCTCAATGTAAACATGCTGTCTGCCTTGCTCATCAATTCCTGTTGTGAATTTATAGGTACCGTCACCGCCCTCTGTCGGAACAATAACTACCTTGTATTTGTATGTACTTGGCTGGGGACTTTCAGCAGCAAATGCGGGAACTGCCGAAAGCAGCATCATTACCGCTGCAAATAAAACAGCAATTGTCTTTTTCATCACTATAATCCTCCTAATAGTAAACCCATTTTTCAGGATATTGCAATATTTTGCACTACTCCAAATTTATACTTAATTATAGCACAGAATCACCTATGTGTAAAGTGTTATATTCAAAAAACAACTTTTAAATACAACCAAATTTTTCGTGTATTTCTTGTTGAAAACGCAAAAAAATCCGCTTTTTCGCACATAAAGCTATTGCATATAAGGTGCCGTAAATGTATAATAGGGTGTAGTAATTTTTAAATTACCTCGAAAGGAAAGTTATTATGAATATTTCATCAATACAGGAACAGATTCTCAAGCTGAAAAAGGAAAAGGATGTCTGTATTCTTGCCCACAGCTATCAGGCACACGAAATTCTTGAAATTGCAGACTACACAGGCGACAGCTACAAGCTGAGTGTTGACGCAAGCAAGGCGACAAACAAGAACATTCTTATGTGCGGTGTAAGATTTATGGCTGAAACCTGCAAGATTCTTTCACCTGAAAAGACCGTTTACCTTGCACAGCCCGTTGCAGGATGCAGTATGGCTGACCAGATGGACAAGCAGCTTATTTCTCAGGTTAAGAAAATGTATCCCGATTACACAGTTGTTGCATACATCAACACTACGGCAGACCTTAAAACAATTTGTGATGTGTGCGTAACAAGCTCATCGGCTGTTAAAATCGTAAACAATCTTGACAACAAGAACATTCTCTTTATCCCCGACTGCAACCTCGGCGACTATGTTGCAAAGCAGTGTCCCGACAAGAACATCAAACTTCTCAACGGCGGTTGTCCGATTCACGCCTGCGTAAATGTTGACGATGTTAAGAAGGCTAAGGAACTTCATCCGAATGCACTCGTTCTTGTTCACCCCGAATGTACTCCCGAAGTTGTTGCTATGGCTGACTATGTCGGCTCAACATCGGGTATAATGAATTATGCAAAAGAATCTGACGCAAAGGAATTTATCATCGGTACAGAAATCAGCATTGCAGAGCATTTGCAGTATGAATGTCCCGACAAGAATTTCTATGGTCTTACATTAAAGCTCATCTGCCCGAATATGAAGTCAACAACACTTGTTGATGTTTACAACTGCCTCAAGGGCAACGGCGGAGAAGAAATCAAGCTCGACGATCAGACAATCAAAGATGCAAGAAAGTGCATTGACGAAATGATCAGACTCGGCTGATAAATTGCTTATGAACGCAAATCTGTTTAGGAGGAATAAATGACTAAAAAAGCATTGATTGCAATGAGCGGAGGAGTTGACAGCTCGGTTGCCGCATTTCTTACCAAGGATATGGGATATGACGCAACGGGCATTACCCTCAAGCTCTTTGATAACGAAGATATCGGTGAAAAACGAGAAAAAACCTGCTGTTCTCTTGATGACATTGACGATGCGAGAAGGGTTTGTCTTAAACTTGACATTCCCTACTATGTCTATAACTTCAAGGACAGCTTTAAAGAAAATGTAATCGACCGCTTTATCAGCGCCTATGAAAACGGAACAACACCAAACCCGTGCATTGACTGCAACCGTTTTATTAAATTTGAAAAGCTCATTCGCCGTGCCGAAGAACTTGACTTTGATTGCGTTGTTACCGGACATTACTCGACAATTGAGTATGATAAGGGTGCTAACCGCTATCTTTTGAAAAAGTCGGTTGATAACACAAAGGATCAGAGCTATGTGCTGTATTGCCTTACACAAAGGCAGCTTGCAAAAACACTTCTTCCCCTCGGAACATACACAAAGGAAAAAGTGCGTGAAATTGCAGAGGAGCTCGGTCTTATAAATGCAAGAAAGCACGACAGTCAGGATATCTGCTTTGTTCCGGACGGCGACTACGCAAAATTCATTGAGCAGTACACGGGCAGAACTTATCCTAACGGTAATTTTGTTGACACCCACGGACACATTCTTGGCGAACACAAGGGAATTATCCGTTATACCGTAGGTCAACGAAAAGGTCTTGGTCTTGCACTTCCCCACCCTATGTATGTTAAGGAAAAAAATCTTGACACCAACGAGGTTATCCTCTGCGACAATAACGAGCTTTTCTCAAAGGAACTTTATGCAACGGACATTAACCTCATCACCTGCGACAAAATCGACAAGCCGATTAAGGTCAAGGCGAGAGTTCGTTACAGTCAGCCTGAAAAGGACGCAATCGTTGAACAGATTGACGATAACACCCTGCACATCGTCTTTGACGAACCCCAGAGAGCAATCTCAAAAGGTCAGGCAGTTGTCCTCTATGACGGCGAGTATGTAGTAGGCGGCGGAACGATTATATAAAATCATTTTCTTGACATAATTCAAAACTCTCTGTATAATAATACTGTACAGATGTTGGATTACTCATCTCTCAACGGTTCACTGCCACCTGTTAAAAAGCAGTCTGTTTATCGTAGGTTCGCTACCACCTGTCAAAAGGTAGCCTGTTTATCGTAGGTTCACTGCCACCTGTTAAAAAGCAGTCTGAAAAGTAATCAAATCGGCAGCTATTTAATTTTGAATAGCTGCTATTTTTATGGGGCAAAAAATGAAAATAGATTTTTATTTTGTTGAAAAAGAATACATTGATTACCTCAAAGAGATTGAAATAAATGCACGAGGATTCACATGCGTTCCGAATATTGAATATGCAAACAGGGATAAGTTCGTTTATGGAGCTGTTATGAATGTAAACGGAATAAATTACTATGTGCCCGTTTCATCAAAAATAAAATCCCAACAAGACAATATTCTTATTCGAGATAAGAACAATCAAATAAAAGGTTCTCTAAGATTTTCATATATGATTCCCGTTCCAAGTAATTGTATCAAAAATCTTATCATAGATAACATATCAGATAACAACCGAAAAATTCTTGTAAGTAAAGAATTGGCTTTTTGTAGAAGAAATAAGGATAAAATAATGAAACAAGCAATAAAAACATACGAAAGGGTTATAAGCAATAAATACCCGTCACTTAACCAAAATAGCTGTGATTTCAAACTTTTAGAAAAAGCATACATAGACTATTGCAATAGCAAAACATAATTTTACCAAAAACCAATGACAACTTCTTAACCAAATTGTCATTGGTTTTATTTTGTTAACTATTTATTTTAGGCTCTATAATAAAAGTTGGGGTAAGAACAAAAAGAGCCTACAAAAATAAAAGTAAAAAAGTAGAGCATATTTGTAAAAAAC
>CACXEX010000220.1 GCA_902766775.1 uncultured Ruminococcus sp.
CCACATCGGTCAAGTCGGTTTTATGCTCACAGATTTAACCGATATTGACGAAACAGCACAGGCAAAGGTCGGTGCGGAAACTTGGACGGTAAAGTCCGATAAAGCACCGCTTTTAAAAGGAACAAAAGTTAAAGTTCTTGCAATCGAGGGCGTAAAGCTCATTGTAGAACCCATATCAGAATGAGAGGTAAATAATGGTAGCACTTATTATTTTAGGTATCATCCTTTTAATTTTGCTTATAGTAATTGTAAGCAATGTCAAGGTAGTGCCGCAGGCACACGCATATGTAATCGAAAGACTCGGAACATACCATGTAACATGGTCAACAGGACTTCATGTAAAAATTCCGTTCGTCGACAAAATTTCAAAAAAAGTTTCATTAAAAGAGCAAGTGATCGACTTCCCGCCACAGCCTGTAATCACTCGTGATAACGTAACAATGCAGATTGACACGGTTGTATATTTTGAAATCACCGACCCGAAACTCTATACTTACGGTGTAGAAAGACCGCTCAGCGCTATTGAAAATCTTACAGCAACAACCTTGCGTAATATCATCGGTGATCTTGAACTTGATAACACACTCACATCTCGTGACACAATCAACGGCAAAATCAGAGTGATTCTTGATGAGGCAACCGATGCGTGGGGCATTAAGGTAATCCGTGTTGAGCTTAAAAATATTCTTCCACCTCGTGAAATTCAGGATGCAATGGAGAAGCAGATGAAAGCAGAGCGTGAGCGCCGTGCCAGAATTCTTGATGCAGAGGGTGAAAAACGCAGTCAGATTCTTGTCGCAGAGGGTATGAAAGAATCTGCAATCCTTAAAGCCGACGCTGTTAAGGAGCAGAAAATTCGTGAAGCACAGGGTGAAGCTGAGGCAATTCTCACAGTTCAGAAAGCTAATGCAGACGCTCTAAAAATGCTCAACGAGGCCTCTCCGACTGATAGAATTATTCAGCTTAAATCACTTGAGGCATTTGGTAAAGCCGCTGACGGTAAAGCCACAAAAATTATTATTCCGTCAGACATTCAGGGACTTGCCGGTAATGTTACTGCAATCAAAGAACTCTGGAAAGACGATGCACCAAAGGCATAAAAGGCGTAATGTATAGCAATTTTTCGGACACAGTATTCTGTGTCCGATTTGTTACATAAAATTATGGGGGATAGGAAATGCAATTTTTACTCGACCTGTTGTGGTATTTTGTAATTTTCTCGTTTTTTGGCTGGGCGGCAAGCAGTTTTCGATCGCTTCTTCTTGAGAAAAAATTCAGAAACAACGGTTTCTTAACATCGCCGTTTTGTCCTATGTACGGATTTTCAGCGGTTATTTGTTATGCGGCACTCAAACCGTTTGAAAACAGTAAACTGATTTTATTCATCGGTTCAACGCTCATATTGTCCGCACTTATGGTTGTAGTCGGTGTGCTTGTAGAGAAATTTCTCAAATTTAAGCCGTGGGATTTTTCCTCGTCAAAATTCAGCATAGGCAACTATATAACTTTACCGTATGCTCTTTTTCTCGGATTACTCGGTATGCTTCTTGTCGGTCTGATAATTCCTGTACTTCGTACTGCAATTGAGGCAATACCTTTCTGGGTCAGCCTTATTCTTGTACTTTGTTTATGCGGAATTATTGCAATTGATTATGTTTTTTCAATGACGACAACAATCCGTTTGCTCAAAAGAATTGCAAAGCTTAAAGATTCTTCCGAACTTATAGACAAAGGAGCAACGGAGGTTGAAATTCAGGAACTTGAAGAAAACTATAACCGCCTTTTTACGGAAAACATTTTAAGAAAAAGACTTGCTCATGCTTATCCTGACCTCACTCATATGGCTTATGTAAAGCAGATCAATGCCAAAATTGAGGAAATCAAGCAAGACAATATGAAAGAATATACCCAGACTTTTGAAAACAAAGAGGACAAGCCATTTGCCTACGGATTTTGTTTTACAAAGTTGTTTTACTTGTTTGTGATAGGTTCTTTTATTGGTACAATTCTTGAAACTATTTGGGCCTTTTTTGTTGACGGTCATTTTGAAATGCGTGTTGGTATGGTTTATGGCCCGTTTATTCCCGTTTACGGCGGAGGTGCGTGTTTTCTTACAGCCGCCTTGTACAAGCTGTACAAGCTCAATGACACGCTTGTTTTCACAATAAGTGCCGTTGTAGGCGCGGGGTTTGAATATTTCTGCTCATGGTTGCAAGAGCAAATGTTTGGTACAGTATCGTGGGATTACAGCGATACTCCGTTCAACCTTGACGGCAGAACAAATCTTATGTATGCACTTATCTGGGGATTTCTCGGCCTTGTGTGGGTTCGCTATCTGTATCCGTGGACTGCAAAGCTTATTGAGAAAATTCCCAAAAGAGCCGGCGCAATAATAACAACATTCTTGATTGTCTTTATGGCATTTAACGCCTTTATGTCAATTACCGCAACTGCAAGATGGACTCAGAGAACCGAGGGCGTTCCTGCATCAAACAGCTTTGAAGAGTACCTCGATGAGAAATTTGATAACGAAAAAATGGAATTTCTTTTCCCGGGTATGAAAAAGGCTACCGAGGCAGGAGTAACAACTAAGGGTGTTATTTCAAGCGAAAGACCGTATCTTAATGAAACAAAACCTGATAATAATACAAAAATTGAACACAGAAACGATGTTTCAAGCATAAAATAACTCTTTAAAGTGACTGCACATTGTGTGGTCACTTTTTGCTTTTGGCAGTAATTTGAAAAATAATTGCGCCTGACTATTGAATTTTAACCGATTTTTTTATATAATTAATTAGTAATGCTTTATTTATGTCGATTTAGAGCATAAATTGGCATATTTGTCCTGACTTTGTCTGCCCACGGCACGGTTTTTGTGGCAATTTATCAAGTGGGCGGAAAGGCTATGGAGTAATTATGAAAAAGGTTGCAATTATTATGGGTTCCGACAGTGATTTTCCCGTAGTATCAAAGGCTGTCAAGAAACTCAAAGAATTTGGCGTAGAGTATGAGGTTCATGTAATGAGCGCTCACCGTACTCCCGATGC
>CACXEX010000221.1 GCA_902766775.1 uncultured Ruminococcus sp.
ATCCATAAACTGTGAAAGCGGTGAAGAACCGAAGAATTCTTTGATTGCCGCTGTTACAGGACGGATGTTGATGAGTGAGTTAGGTGAAAGTGACTCCATATCCTGTGACTGGGTTGTCATTCTCTCTCTTACTACTCTTTCAAGACGGGAGAAACCGATTCTGAACTGGTTCTGAAGAAGTTCGCCTACGCAGCGGATTCTTCTGTTGCCAAGGTGGTCGATATCGTCAGTGTTACCAACACCGTGAGCAACACAGTTGAGGTAGTTGATTGTTGCAAAGATATCGTCAATTGTGATGTGATTAGGAACAAGCTCATCTGCACGGCTTCTGAGCATTTCCTTGAGGTCATCCTCATTTTCGCAAGAATCAAGGATTTCGCAGAGAACATCAAAACGAACGTGCTCTTTGATGTCGCACTCTGCTTCTGCATCAAAATCAACATAGCAAGCGATGTCAACCATACCGTTTGAAATAACCTTAACGATTGTTTCGTCGGCAGCCTTTACATAGGCAATCTTAACACCTGCGTTTTCGATTTCAAAAGCCTTTTCCTTTGTGATTTTCTCATCACGAAGAGCCATAACCTCGCCTGTGCGTGGGTTGGCAATCGGCTCTGCAAGAACCTGACCTTCAAGACGGTTTGCAATACCGAGCTTTTTGTTGTATTTATATCTGCCTACTCTTGACATATCATAACGATTAGGGTCAAAGAACAGGTTGTTTATGTGTGTCTGCGCACTGTCAACTGTCGGAGGCTCAGACGGACGGAGCTTTTTGTAAACTTCGATAAGACCTTCTTCAACATTTGAAGCAGCATCCTTTTCGATAGTAGCTCTCATTCTTTCATCGTCGCCGAAATAATCGAGAATTTCAGCATCTGTGCCAAGACCGAGTGCTCTGATGAATGATGTAACGGGAAGCTTACGGTTCTTATCAATACGAACATAAAAAACATCGTTTACATCGGTTTCATACTCAAGCCATGCACCACGGTTCGGGATAACTGTTGTTGAATACAGTTCCTTACCTGTTTTATCGTGGTCCATTTTATAGTAAACGCCCGGGCTTCTTACGAGCTGTGAAACGATAACACGCTCAGCACCGTTGATAACAAAAGTGCCGCTCGGAGTCATCAGTGGGAAATCGCCCATAAATACATTGCTCTCTTTGATTTCACCTGTTGACTTGTTCAAAAGTCTTGCGGTTACTCTAAGGGCAGCTGAATATGTTGCATCACGAACCTTACACTCAATTACGCTGTAATTCGGGTGATCAACATCAAGTGTGTAGTCGATAAAATCAAGAACAAGGTTGTCCTGATAATCGGTAATGCCCGAAACATCTTTAAATACTTCTTTAAGACCTTCGTCAAGCAACCATTTGTATGACGCTTTCTGAATGTCAATAAGATTAGGCATATCAATTACTTCATCGATTTTACCAAAACTCATTCTTTCGGTGTTGCCAAGCTTTACGGGTTTGACATTAACCATAGGCGTATCACTCCTTAAAAAATCTATGAAACGGGGCAAGCGGTACTGAAAACCTGCTCATAAAAAGCTCTTGACACAAAAGGATTTTTGTGATAATATCCCCTTGTCAGATAAAGTTTTTTGCGGATTTTCCCGACCTCTTCGGTACATATCCCCATTATGGTACATTTTATTATTCTATATTGAAATAATCAATAAGTCAAGAGAAATTTCGGATTTTTTTCGTTTTTTCCTGACTTTTTTTAATATTTTTTTATTTTTCACAGATTTTGTTTCCCGAAAAGAATTATTTTCCTTTTCGGGTTATTTTTTGCATTTCAACACAACGCCCGACACGGTGTATGGTTTTAAACGGTAGGGGCGGATATTATCCGCCCGCAAGTAAAGGCACAAATATTATGATAGGAATAAACCGTATAAATGAACAATCGCTACCGAAATAATGTAAAGGAGAACCGTGTTCTACCTCTCGTGTGCGTTGCACACGATTGCACGCAATGCGTGCAAATTTGAATACACAGTTTTAGCCACATCAAAAAATATGTATGAACATAAATATTCATCAGGCGGGCGGATGATATCCGCCCCTACAAATTAACAACAACTTTCATATAAAAATATCGGGTGACAGGGATTTGCTGTTCTGCAAAACTGTCACCCGACTTTTTTTACTAAATCAGTCGTATTCTAATTTGAATTGTTTTTCTAAATAATCTTTTA
>CACXEX010000222.1 GCA_902766775.1 uncultured Ruminococcus sp.
ATTTCACTCGGAATTGCGTTTGTAAATATGAATCTAAAAAAATCGGGAGGTAAAATATGAATCCTGATATAAAAGGTATTATTTCCGATATGGACGGTGTCATTCTTGACACCGAAAAGCTGTATGTCCGTTTTTGGTGCGAGGCGGCTAATTTTTACGGCTATCCTATGGAAACACACCACGCACTCAGCATCCGTTCAATGGCTCGCCCCTTTGCGATTGCGAAGCTTAAAGGATTTTTCGGTGAAGATTTTGACTACTATAAGGTTCACGATAAAAGAATTGAGCTTATGGATAAGTTCATTTCAGAAAACGGCATTGAGTCAAAGCCCGGTGCGGCTGAATTTCTCGGTTATTTAAAACAAAACGGCTACAAGGTTGCCCTTGCAACCGCAACCGCTCCCGAGAGAACGAAAAAATATCTTTCCGCCCTCGGACTTTACGATTATTTTGACGAGATAGTGTGTGCATCAATGGTTGCAAGAGGAAAGCCGGAACCCGACATTTATCTTTATGCCGCAGAAAAACTCGGACTTGCTCCCGAAAACTGCATTGCCCTTGAGGACTCACTCAACGGCATAAAGTCGGCAAGCTCGGCAGGCTGTAAAACTGTTATGGTTCCCGACCTTGACCGTCCGAGTGAAGAGGCAATTCCGCTTCTTTACGGGGTTGCAGACAACCTTATTGATGTAAAACGATTTTTGTAAAGGATATAAACGGACATAAAGCAGGTTTTGCTTTTGTATATTAAACAGGGTAGGTTTATTACTAAAACAAGGAGGCGTACAATATGTGGGATGCGATTTCAGCTGTGATGAATAGTTTCAATGACTTCCTGTGGGGTTGGTTTATGATTATCCTTCTTCTCGGAACTCATATTTTTCTCACAATTCGCACAAAATTTGTACAGAGAAAAACTTTAAAGGCAATCAAACTTTCGGTGACCAAAGATCCCGATTCTGATGGCGACATCAGCCCGTTTCAGGCTCTTGCAACTGCACTTGCCTCAACAATCGGTACAGGTAACATCATCGGCGTAGGTACTGCAATTGCACTTGGCGGATGTGGTGCTGTGCTCTGGTGTTGGCTTACGGGTGTGTTCGGTATTGCAACCAAGTATTCCGAATCACTCATCGGCGTAAAGTACCGTGTTAAAACCTCTGACGGAAGAATGCTCGGCGGTGCAATGTATGCCCTCGAGAGAGGATTCAAGTTTAAAACTCTCGGAAAAATTCTCGCTGTGCTCTTTGCTATTTTTGCATTGTTTGCATCTTTTGGTATCGGTTCAGGCGTTCAGGTAAATGCGATTTCAAGCATTATGAACAACACATTTGACCTCGGTACTGTGAATCTTTTCGGACAGGATACCTCGGTTATCTCAATTATTGTCGGTGTTCTCGTTGCCGCAATTACAGCCGTTGTAATTTTTGGCGGTATCAAGTCAATCTCAAGAGTTTGTGAACTCCTTGTTCCGTTTATGGCTGTTTTCTATGTTGCAGGTTGTCTTGTTATCCTCGGTATGAACTTTGATGTTCTCGGTCAGACATTTGAAAAAATCTTTACAGAGGCATTTTCTCTGAAATCTGTTGCCGGCGGTTTCCTCGGTTCAAGTATTATGCTTGCCGCTCGTTACGGTATTGCAAGAGGTCTTTTCAGTAACGAATCAGGTATGGGTTCTGCTCCTATCGTTGCATCTGCCGCTCAGTCAAGAAACGCTGTTCGTCAGGCTATGATTTCTTCAACAGGTACTTTCTGGGATACTGTTGTTGTTTGCCTTATGACAGGTCTTGTACTTGTAAGTTCAATTATTAAGAACCCTGCAATTGATGTTTCGGACGGCGGCGACCTTACATACAAAGCCTTTCAGCAGATTCCGGTTATCGGCACACCAATCCTTGTTGTAGGAATTGTTGCCTTTGCTTATTCAACCGTTCTCGGTTGGTCATACTACGGCGAACGCTGTGTAGAATATCTTTTTGGCAGAAAAGGTATGATTCCCTATAAGCTGATTTTTGTATTTGTTCTTCTTATCGGTCCTATCATCTCACTTGACCTTGTATGGACAATGGCTGACATCTTTAATGCACTTATGACAATTCCTAACCTCATTGCCGTAATTGTGCTTTCACCTGTTGTTGTAAAAGAAACCAACTACTACCTCTATGGCAACCGACTTGATGAATATGACAGAACAAAAATCCCTGTTGTAAATAAATAATCACACAAAGCCTGCACTATGCTTATGTGCAGGCTGAAATTTTAGGAGGGAATAGTGTGAAAAATCACACTATCATAATTATATTGCACTCAAAATTTGCCTTTGCATAATTTTGAGATGGCTGAAATCACCATATACGCCTGTTCAGGCAACGCAGGTTAATTAGGTGATTTTTAATAAACTATTTGTTGCCTGAAAGGCTATGGTGATTATTATGGAAAAATCAAGAATTGAAAAGCAGTTTGATTTTATAAAAGAAATTGACAAGGAAAAATTCATCACTCGTCAGACCTATCTTTCGGACGGTCAGAAGAAAGAAAATGATGCCGAACACGCATGGCATATGGCGATAATGACCGTTCTGCTTTCGGAATATGCAAACTCCGAAATTGATGTGCTTAAAACTATGACAATGCTCCTTATTCACGATATTGTCGAGATTGACGCAGGTGATACATATGCCTATGATGAAGAGGCAAAGAAAACTCAGGCAGAGCGTGAAATGAAAGCCGCAAAGAGAATTTTCGGACTTCTTCCGGATGATCAGGGCGAAAAGCTTATGAACCTTTGGCTTGAATTTGAAAGCGCAGAAACAGCCGAGGCAAAGTTTGCCCACACAATGGATAACATTCAGCCTGCAATGCTCAATGACGCAACAGACGGCAAGGCGTGGGTGGAGCATATTGTTCACCTCCACAGTATTCTTGACCGCAACAGAAACACGGCTGACGGTTCAAAAAAGTTGTGGGAATATTCAAGGGATAATTTCATTATGCCGAATGTTGAAAAGGGCAGAATAATCAACGATTGAGTCACGATAAATGATTTTGGTAATATAGGTTCTCTACTTGATTTTGAACAGCCAATGTGCTAAAATTAAGATTAACGATACAGAAATTTTCACTGTGTTTTATTTTGGAACAATTGAAGGATTTTTATGTGAATTTGTTCCGATCTGATAATTATGGAAAGGGTGTTAACAATGAAAAGTTCAGTTATAAAGGACGGCGTAAGTACCGCACCTCAGCGTTCTCTTTTGAATGCTCTCGGTCTTACCGAAGAAGAAATCAAAAGACCTTTTATCGGTATTGTAAGTTCCAAGAACGATATCGTTCCGGGACATATGAATATAGATAAGATTGTTGATGCCGTAAAGCAGGGCGTTGCTCTTGCCGGCGGTGTTCCGATTGTATTTCCTGCAATTGCCGTATGTGACGGTATTGCTATGGGTCATGAGGGTATGAAGTATTCTCTCGTTACCCGTGAACTTATTGCCGACTCAACAGAGGCTATGGCAAAGGCTCACGCATTTGATGCTCTTGTAATGGTTCCTAACTGTGACAAGAATGTCCCCGGTCTTCTTATGGCTGCGGCAAGAATTAATGTTCCGACAATCTTCGTAAGCGGCGGCCCGATGCTCGCCGGTCATGTTAAGGGCAAAAAGACAAGTCTTTCAAGTATGTTTGAGGCAGTAGGTGCTTATAAAGCCAACAAGATTTCTGCCGAAGAGCTTTGTGAATTTGAGAACAAGGCTTGTCCTTCATGCGGTTCTTGTTCGGGTATGTACACAGCAAACAGTATGAACTGCCTTACTGAGGCAATTGGTATGGGCCTTCAGGGTAACGGTACAATTCCTGCTGTTTACTCCGACAGACTCAAGCTTGCAAAGCATGCAGGTATGAAGATTATGGAACTCCTTGAGAAGGATATTCGTCCTCGTGATATTCTCACAGAAAAGGCATTTATGAACGCTCTTACTGTTGATATGGCTCTCGGCTGTTCAACAAACACAATGCTTCACCTTCCTGCAATCGCTAAAGAGGCAGGTGTTAAGCTCAATCTTGAAATTGCTAACGAAATCAGTGCAAAGACTCCTAACCTCTGTCACCTTGCTCCGGCCGGTCATACATATATGGAGGATCTCAACGAGGCAGGCGGTGTTTATGCTGTAATGAACGAGCTTGCAAAAGCAGGCCTTCTTGACACAGACCTTATCACTGCAACAGGCAAGACTGTTGGTGAGAACATCAAGGGTTGTGAAATCAAAGATACAGACATCATTCGTCCTGTTACAAATCCGTACAGCAAAACAGGCGGTATCGCTGTTCTCAAGGGTAACCTTGCTCCTGACGGTTGTGTTGTTAAGAGAAGTGCCGTTGCACAGGAAATGATGCAGCACAAAGGTGCCGCAAGAGTATTTGACTGCGAAGAGGATGCACTCAGAGCAATTTATGACGGCAAAATCAACCCCGGTGAGGTTGTTGTTATCAGATACGAAGGTCCTAAGGGTGGCCCAGGTATGAGAGAAATGCTCAACCCGACTTCTGCTATTATGGGCAGCGGCCTCGGCAATTGCGTTGCTCTTATTACAGACGGTCGTTTTTCAGGCGCAACAAGAGGTGCGGCTATCGGTCACGTATCTCCTGAGGCAGCAGTAGGCGGTCCAATCGCGCTTGTTGAAGAGGGCGATATGATTGAAATCGACATTCCTGCAAACAAGATAAATGTGCTTGTTTCTGACGAAGAGCTTGCAAAGCGTAAAGCAGCTTGGCAGCCCCGTCAGCCAAAGATCACAACAGGCTATCTTGCTCGTTATGCTAAGCTTGTTACATCAGGCGCACAGGGTGCGGTTCTCGAATAATCAAGTTTTCAAGGCTCTCGCTTTTGAGAGCCTTTTCTTTTGTCGAAAATTGTTTCTTAAAACGTTAATCGTTAAAATGCACAATTGACCTTGCCAAAATCTGTATGATTTTCGGCTTAAAATAAAACAAAAAAGCAATTTGCACAATTCACCCCTCGTCCATTTGGGCAAAGGGTGAATTTTTTTATTTTGCCATAATTCGGTTGTTTATTTTACACAAATATGCTATAATAATTTCGTATTAATTGACACTATTGTTTAATTTTGTCGAAATAAATTTGATTAGAATAGAAATTTTACGAAAGGGGATTTCACTTTTGAAACAATACGACGCTAAAAAAATTCTTAATATTGCCCTCGCAGGACACAGCGGCAGCGGCAAAACTTCCGTTGCGGAGTCAATACTCTACCTCTCAAAGATGAGCGAAAGACTCGGTAAAGTTGCAGACGGCAACACAGTCCTTGATTTTGACAGCGAGGAAATTAAAAGACAGGCATCAATTATGACGGCAGTTGCCCCGATTGAATGGAAAAATACAAAAATTAACCTCATCGACACCCCAGGCCTTTTTGATTTTGCCGGCGGAGTTGCAGAGGGTATAAGAGCGGCTGACACTGCACTTATCGTTGTTTCGGGCAAGGACGGTGTTTGCGTAGGTACCGAAAAAGCAGTTGAGGCGGCTACAAAGGCAGGACTTACAAAGGTGTTCTTTGTAAACGGCCTTTGCGACGAAAGCGCCCGTTTCTATCGTGTATTCGAGAGCTTAAAGGCTACATTCGGCCCATCCGTTTGTCCTGTTGTTGTTCCGTACATTGTTGACGGTCAGGCTAATACTTATGTCAATCTTTTTGATTACAAGGCTTATGAATACAGCACAGACGGAAGTGTAAAGCAGACTGCACTTCCGGATATGGGTGACAGACTTGAGGGTTTGCGTGAGGCCATCAAGGAGGCTGTTGCAGAAACAAGCGAGGAACTTCTTGACAAGTTCATTATGGGTGAAGAGTTCACTCCTGAGGAAATCATTCTCGGCGTAAGTCAGGGCGTTAAAGACGGCACAATTTGCCCCGTATTCTGCGGTGACGCTCACAATACATTCGCAATTGACCAGCTTTTGAACAGCCTTACATGGCTTGCTCCGTCAGCGGCTGACAAGAGCGGCGAAATCGGTGTTGACCTTGACGGTGAACCCGTTGATGTATCGGTTAATGACGGCGGTGCGGCTGCCGCAATTGTATTCAAGACAGTTGCAGACCCGTTCATCGGCAGACTTTCATATGTTAAGGTAGTTTCGGGCAAGGTAAGTTCGGACGCTCCTCTCATCAATATGCGCACAGGCGCACAGGAAAGAATCACAAAGGTACTTTCTGTATGCGGTAAAAAGCAGACGGATGTTCCATACATCGGTGCAGGCGATATCGGTGCAATCCCGAAACTTGCATCAACAAAGACAGGTGACACACTCTGTTCACCTCTCAGAAAGGTTGTTCTTGACGGAATCGACTATCCGTCATCATCATATACAATGGCTGTTTATCCCGCAAAGAAGGGTGACGAGGATAAGGTTGCTCAGGGCATTGCAAAGCTTTCGGATGAAGATCCGACAATCAAGCTTGTTTCAAACCACGAAACTCACGAAATGCTCCTTTCGGGACTCGGTGAACAGCACCTTGATGTTGTAATTTCAAGACTTAAAACAAAATATAATGTTGACGCAGTCCTCAAAAAGCCGAAGATTGCGTACAGAGAAACTATCCGCAAAAAGGTTTCTGCACAGGGCAGATATAAAAAGCAGTCGGGCGGCCACGGTCAGTTCGGTGATGTTTGGATTGAGTTTGAGCCGTGTGATTCAGACGGTCTTGTATTTGCCGAAAGAGTTGTCGGCGGTGCAGTTCCGAAGAATTTCTTCCCGGCTGTTGAAAAGGGACTTCAGGATTCGATCAAGAAGGGTGTTCTTGCAGGCTACCCAATGGTAGGTATCAAGGCTACTCTCTATGACGGTTCATATCATCCTGTTGACTCCTCCGAAATGTCATTTAAAACTGCGGCATCTCTTGCTTATAAGAACGGTATTCCGAATGCTTCTCCGACACTCCTTGAGCCAATCGGAAGCCTTAAAGCCAATGTTCCCGATGCAAATATGGGTGATGTAATGGGCGAGGTAAACAAGCGCAGAGGCCGTGTACTCGGTATGCAACCGGGTGAAAACGGCACACAGATTGTTGAGGCAGAAGTTCCTATGGCAGAAATGGATGACTTTGCAACCTACATTCGTCAGGTAACACAGGGCAGAGGTTCGTTTGAATTTGCGTTTGTTCGCTATGAGGACACTCCCGCAAATGTTGCTCAGAAAATTATTGAGAAAGCCAAGGCTGACTCTCAGGAATAATCAATAAGCTGATTGAGGCACCGATTTTTCGGTGCCTTTTGCTTTTCTTGCGTAAATATTCATATTGTGGTACAATTAAGCTATACTTATGTGAATGTGGGGATGGGATTTTACTGCAAAGGATGATGACAATGAAAAATCTTTTACAAAGAGCGAGAAAGGCAATTAAAATCAAGAATATGCTTTTTCTCACAATTGCCGGAATTATCAATGCGTTCGGAATTACAATATTCCTCAATCCCGTGAACCTATATGACAGCGGAATTTCGGGTACTGCAATGCTTGCGGCACAGCTTACCCCCGAGAGCCTGTCACTTTCGGTTTTCCTTATACTTTTTAATCTGCCGTTGTTTTTGTTCGGACTTAAAAAACAGGGGAAAAAGTTTACATTTTACGCAATCTATACGGTTGCCGTTTATTCGTTTGTTTCGTGGCTGATAACCGATGTTCTGCCCGTTGATGTCAGTATGGCATCTCCGCTTGCGGGAACTGACTTGCTCCTTTGTGCCGTATTCGGCGGTGTAATTTCGGGCATAGGCAGCGGTCTTGCAATCAAATTCGGCGGTGCAATGGACGGCATCGAGGTTATGGCGGTAATCTTTGCGAAGAAAATCGGTGTGTCGGTTGGCTCGTTTGTTATGGCATACAACATTGTGCTTTATATTGTCTGCGGTTTCATTCTGCAAAGCTGGATTCTTCCGCTTTATTCGATTGTTACATACTTTGCCGCACTCAAAACTATTGACTTCATTGTTGAAGGTTTTGACAGGGCAAAGGCGGCAACGATTATTGCGTCAGTAAGCCATTGTGATGAAATCTGCGATGCGCTCTCAAATGAGTTTCAGAGCGGCGTCACCGTAATGCAGGCTCAGGGCGGATATTCAGGCAAAGACAAGGTTATGATTTACTTTGTTGTCAACCGTTTTCAGATTGGCAAGCTGAAAGAAATTGTGCGTGAAATCGACAAAAAGGCGTACATTTCAATTACAGAGGTTGCCGATGTTTTCAGCCGAAACGATTCGCTGTAAATAAATTATAGTTGGTGTTTTATTTGACAAAATTACTTGTAAAGCTGTTCGTTAAAGACAGCGACAATTGCGATAACCCAAAGGTGAGAACTGCCTACGGCAACCTTTCGGGAATTTGCGGAATAATTCTGAACCTATTACTGTTCGGCGGAAAACTGCTTGCCGGAATTGTTTCGGCATCGGTTTCAATTATAGCCGATGCCCTCAACAACCTTTCTGATGCCGGCAGTTCGGTTGTTACATTTCTCGGGTTTAAGCTTGCAAGCCGTCCTGCCGACAGGGAGCATCCGTTCGGTCACGGTCGGTATGAGTATGTGGCAGGAATGGGAATTTCCGTTGTAATCCTCTTAATGGGCGTTGAACTTATCAAAAGCTCAATTGAGAAGATAATCACTCCCGAGGGCGACACGGCATTTTCAACGCTTTCACTCGCAATAATGGTTGCGTCAATTTTCGTTAAACTTTGGATGTATTTCTTTAATTCTGGTTTGTCGAGAAAAATAAATTCAACTGCACTCAAAGCGGCGGCACTCGATTCGCTGACCGACTGCATTGCAACCTCGGTTGTAATCATCGGACTGCTTATTTCCGCCTCAACAGGTGTTCAGATTGACGGCTGGCTCGGTGTGTGCGTTTCGCTGTTCATACTCTTTACGGGTGTCAGCACATTCAGAGAGAGCCTTTCACCGCTCCTCGGCAAAGCACCCGATCCCGAGTTTGTCGATGAAATCAAGGAAACCGTCTTGAAAAATGACACAATTGTCGGCATTCACGATTTGATTATTCACGATTACGGTCCAGGCAGATGCTTTGTTTCACTCCACGCAGAAGTACCGTGTGATGAGGATATCCTTGAGGCACACGATGCCATTGACCTTACGGAAAAACAGCTTGAAAACAAGTACAACTGCTTTGCAACCATACATATGGACCCGATTGCATCAAACGATGCGTTCACAAACGAGCTGAAAATGAAGGTGGAGGAGGGCTTGTGCGAGCTAAATCCGCAGTATTCAATTCACGATTTCAGAATTGTAAAGGGCAGTACGCATACGAATGTCGTCTTTGATATGGTCATTCCATACGGACTTAATCTTACAGAAAGACAGATTAAACAGAGTGCAATTGAGAAAATCAAGTCAATTGACGAAAAACTTTACCCGATAATCAATGTCGAAAAATCTCTTTCTGATTAAATATTTTAAGATAAAAAACAGAGGTCATCAGTTTTTAGCTGATGACCTCGTTTTATTATATATTTTCTGATTTGTTGAAAATTGTGTGTTAAAATTTGCACGCATTGCGTGCAATCCGTATGCGTTGCATACGGGCGGGCGACCGATGATTGCCCCTACTGTTTTGCGAACTGACTATTGTATAACTTGTTATAAAATCCGCCTTTGGCGAGTAACTCCTCGTGTGTGCCTTGTTCAATGATGTTGCCGTCCCTCATAACAAGGATAACATCGCTTTCCTTGATTGTTGAAAGTCTGTGAGCAACAACAAAGCTTGTCTTGCCCTTCATCATCTTGGCAAAAGCCTTTTGAACACGGATTTCGGTAAGGGTATCAATTGACGAAGTTGCCTCGTCAAGAATAAGAATTGACGGATTTGTAAGCATCGCTCTTGCAATACACAAAAGCTGTTTCTGTCCCTGACTGAGATTGCCGCCGTCCTCGCTTATAACGGTGTTGTAGCCGTCAGACATACGGCGAATGAATGAGTGTGCATATGCTGCCTTTGCAGCGGCAATAACTTCTTCTTCTGTTGCATTTTCATTGCCGTAACGCAGGTTTTCCATAATCGTTCCGTTGAACAGCCAACTGTCCTGAAGAACCATTCCGTAGCATTTTCTGAGGTTGTCACGGGTGATGTCCATAATGTCAACACCGTCAATGCTGATTTTGCCACTGTCCGTGTCATAAAATCTCATAAGAAGATTGATAAATGTTGTCTTGCCGCAGCCTGTCGGACCGACAATGGCAATGTGACTGCCACTCTTGACATCAAGCGAAAAGTTTGTGATGAGCGGTTTTTCTTTTGTGTAGGAGAAGTTTACATTCTCAATCTTGACATTGCCCTCGCAATGCTCAATC
>CACXEX010000223.1 GCA_902766775.1 uncultured Ruminococcus sp.
ATGAACTTTTTTACGGCAAATTCACTTCACTTTATGACTCGGTAACAGATATTGACAGGCTTTACGATAAGGTCAGAAACTATATCACGCAAAAGCCTTATTCCAAAGATAAAATTAAATTGAATTTTGACAATCCCCAACTTCTTGGTGGATGGGATAAAAACAAAGAAAGCGATTACAGAACTATTCTTCTTCGCAAAGATAATTTATACTATCTTGCCGTTATGAACAAATCACACAGTAAAGCTTTTGTTGATACACCTGAGATAACCTCTGAAGGCGAAGATTATTACGAAAAAATGGAATATAAGTTTTTGCCAGGTCCCAATAAAATGTTGCCAAAGGTTTTCTTTGCCATTAAAAACATTGATAAATTCAAACCGTCAAACAGAATACTTGATATCCGCAAAAGAGAGAGTTTTAAAAAAGGTGCAACATTTAACAAATCCGAATGTCATGAATTTATAGATTTTTTTAAGGAATCTATTGAAAAACATGATGATTGGTCGCAATTCGGATTTGAGTTTTCTCCTACAGGAAGCTATAACGATATCAGTGAATTTTATCGAGAAATTTCAGAGCAGGGTTATTCTGTAAGTTTTAATAAAATATCAAAAAACTATGTTGATGAACTTGTAGACAACGGATATATCTATCTTTTCCAAATCTACAATAAAGACTTTTCAAAGTACAGCAAAGGAACTCCTAATTTACATACTTTGTATTTCAAAATGCTTTTTGACGAGAGAAACTTATCAAATGTAGTATACATGCTCAACGGCGAAGCCGAGATGTTCTACCGTGAAGCAAGTATAAATGACAAGGAGAAAATAACTCACAATGCCAATCAACCGATAAAAAACAAAAATCCTGATAACGAGAAAAAAGAAAGCGTTTTTGAGTATGACATCATTAAAGATAAAAGATTTACCAAAAGGCAATTTTCACTTCACGTGCCTATTACAATCAACTTTAAGGCACACGGTCAGGATTTTTTGAACTATGATGTTCGTAAGGCGATTAAATATAAAGATGATAATTATGTTATCGGCATTGATCGCGGCGAAAGGAACCTGATTTATATAAGCGTCATCAATTCAAACGGTGAAATAGTTGAACAAATGTCGCTTAATGAAATAATCAGTGATAACGAACACAGAGTCGATTATCAAAAGCTTTTGGATACAAAGGAAAAGGAAAGAGATAAAGCAAGAAAAAACTGGACATCTGTCGAGAATATAAAGGAACTCAAAGAAGGCTATATCAGTCAGGTTGTTCACAAAATTTGTCAATTAGTCGTTAAATATGACGCTGTTATTGCTATGGAAGATTTGAACTTTGGCTTTAAGCGTGGCAGATTTCCTGTTGAAAAGCAAGTTTATCAAAAATTTGAAAACATGCTTATTTCAAAACTCAATTTGCTTATAGATAAAAAGGCGAACCCAACAGAAGACGGCGGACTTTTAAGAGCATATCAGCTTACGAATAAGTTTGATCGTGTAAATAAGGCTAAGCAAAACGGCATTATTTTTTATGTTCCTGCGTGGGATACAAGTAAAATAGACCCGGTAACAGGTTTTGTTAATCTTTTGAAGCCAAAATACACAAGCGTGCCGGAAGCGAAAAAGTTATTCGAAACAATTGATGATATTAAATATAATGCGAATACCGATATGTTTGAGTTCTGCATTGATTATAGTAAATTCCCGAGATGCAATTCAGATTTCAAAAAATCCTGGACTGTTTGTACTAATTCAAGCAGGATTTTAACCTTCCGAAACAAAGAAAAGAATAATATGTGGGATAATAAGCAAATTGTTCTTACCGATGAATTCAAATCATTGTTTAACGAATTCGGCATTGATTATAAGGGTAATCTTAAGAATTCTATTTTAAGCATTTCCAATGCTGATTTTTACAAGCGATTGATAAAGCTTCTTTCATTAACACTTCAAATGAGAAACAGTATTACCGGCAGCACATTACCGGAAGATGACTACCTCATTTCGCCTGTTGCAAATGAAAACGGTGAGTTCTATGACAGTCGTAATTATAAAGGAACAAATGCCGCCTTGCCTTGCGATGCCGACGCCAACGGTGCATATAACATTGCAAGAAAAGCACTTTGGGCAATAAATGTGTTAAAAAACACTCCGGACGATATGCTTAATAAAACAAAACTTAGTATAACTAATGCCGAATGGCTTAAATACACGCAAAGATGAGCGAACAGCCTTTAGCTATATCTCAATTAAATGATTTTATCGTGCATTTATGAAAGAACTTCCTCCGGAAAAATTTCCGGTATTTGAAATAGGTGACCGAATTGATTATTATTAGTTATGATATGAGCAATGATAAAAAAGAGCAAGATTCAATAAATATATCAAAAAGTTTGGGCATATGCTCCGATATTCCGTATATGAAATTGATAACAGCGAACGGATCTTAAATAACATTGTTACAGATTTAGATAATAAATGGCTAAAACAATTTGACCAAACTGACAGTGTATATATTTTTAATCTCAGCAATTCTTGCAGAGTCGAAAAATACGGATATGCAAGAAATGAGGATACGGATTTGTTAATTATAAAATAAAATTTGCAAACCTCAGTCTGAATATGATATAATTATAAATTGAAAGGGATTATTAGTCTATAAGCTTATATTTTTTATTGATGCTTGACAAATTGCCAAAGATAAATTTGTGGATTATAACAATCCAAGGGGTTAATAATCCCTAATAATTTCTACTGTTGTAG
>CACXEX010000224.1 GCA_902766775.1 uncultured Ruminococcus sp.
AGCCTTGCGACCGCCGCCAGTGGCGGATAAAGGGAGCAAAGCGCTGTCTGAAATAACGAGCAAAAGGAAGCACATTTATGTGCAACGCATTGCGACTATATTTCAGACGGGAAGATATTATCCGCCCGCAAGTAATGGTAGAAATTATTTTATTGGCAATAAAATCCGATAAATGTCACAAAGTTATTGTAATCCTGTAGGGGCGTTCATTGGACGCCCGCTTGATAAAATTTTATGTTCATACATATTGTTTTGATATAACATAAACTATGTATTCAATTTTGCACGCATTGCGTGCAATCGTGTGCATTGCACACGAACGTGAGAACACGGTTCTCCACTACAAAATAGCAGTAACTTTGCGACATTTATATAGTTTATTCATATTATAATGTTTGTGCCTTTAACTGCTGGCGGATAATATCCGCCCCTACGGATTTGCGGCATTTATACAATTTGTTTTAACATATAATTTATGCCTTTACTTGGCGGGCGTCCAATGAACGCCCCTACAGACGAATTTTGATATAAATAAAAAATTGCATCAGAGCCTTACTCGGGCATCTGATGCAATTCATTTATCTAACTATCTTCTCGAATAGACAGCGGTGGCACACCGCCGACCATACTTTTTAACTATTCACTTTTACTTCTTACTTAACAAAAATAAGTAAAATTACTTATTTTTGTTCTGGATGTATTCGTCAATAGCAGCTGCGGCTGTTTTGCCTGCGCCCATTGCGAGGATAACTGTTGCGGCGCCTGTTACAGCGTCACCGCCTGCATATACGCCCTCACGAGATGTAAGACCGTTTTCGTCAGCGATAATACCGCCCCACTTCTGAGTGTCAAGACCCTTTGTTGTAGCCTTGATGAGTGGGTTAGGTGATGTACCGATTGAAATGATAACAGCGTCAACATCGAGAACAAACTCGCTGTCCGGAATAGCAACAGGTCTTCTTCTGCCGCTTGCGTCAGGCTCGCCGAGTTCCATTTTAATGCACTTCATACCTGTTACGAACTCATCTTCGTTGCCGAGGATTTCAACAGGGTTATTGAGGAGCTTGAAGATAATGCCCTCTTCCTTAGCGTGCTCAACTTCTTCTTTACGGGCAGGGAGTTCTTCTTCACTTCTTCTGTAAACTATATAAACTTCGTCAGCACCAAGACGCTTTGCACAACGAGCGGCATCCATTGCAACATTACCGCCGCCGACAACTGCAACTTTCTTTGCGTGCATAATCGGAGTTGTGCTGTCGTCCTTATAAGCTTTCATAAGGTTTGTTCTTGTGAGGAACTCGTTTGCTGAGTAAACACCGCAGAGGTTCTCACCCGGGATATTCATAAATCTCGGGAGACCTGCGCCTGAACCGATAAATACTGACTCAAAACCGTAATCGTCCATAAGTTCGTCAATTGAGAGAACTCTGCCGATTACCATATTTGTTTCAACCTTAACGCCGAGCTCTTTAAGTGTGTCAACTTCCTTCTGAACGATTGACTTAGGAAGTCTGAACTCAGGGATACCGTAAACGAGAACGCCGCCTGCAAGGTGGAGAGCCTCGAATACTGTTACATCGTAGCCTTTCTTAGCAAGGTCGCCTGCGCAAGTAAGACCTGCAGGACCTGAACCGATGATAGCAACCTTGTGACCGTTTGACTCGGGCTTATTAACCTTAACATCTGTCTGAGCGTTGTGCCAGTCGGCAACGAATCTCTCAAGTCTGCCGATTCCGACAGGCTCAGTCTTAATACCTCTTACGCACTTTGACTCACACTGTGACTCCTGCGGACAAACACGGCCGCAAACAGCAGGAAGTGAGCTTGACTGTGAAATTACATCATAAGCGCCTGCAAAGTTGCCCTGAGCAACCTCTTTGATAAAATCAGGGATTGCGATATGTACGGGACAACCGTTTACGCAAGGTCTGTGTTTACAGTTTAGGCAACGCTGTGCCTCCTCAATTGCAACTTCTTCTGTGTAGCCTGTTGCTACCTCAAGGAAGTTTTTATTTCTTACATTAGGGTCCTGTGATGGCATAGGAGCCTTTTTTGGTGACATATTTGGCATAATTACTCAGCCTCCTTCTTGAACAGATTACATGTTTCCTCGTATGCATGACGCTCAAACGGCTTGTACATTGCACCACGCTTCATAGCCTCATCAAAATCAACCTTGAAGCCGTCAAAATCAGGACCGTCAACACAAGCGAACTTTGTCTGACCGTCAACTGTAAGACGACAGCCGCCGCACATACCTGTGCCGTCAATCATAATCGGGTTCATGGAAACTGTTGTGGGAATATTGTAAGGCTTTGTTGTTTTAACAACGAACTTCATCATAATAAGCGGACCGATTGTAATAACAAGGTCATAGTTCTCGCCTGCTTTAATCATCTCTTCGAGAGGAGCTGTAACAACGCCCTTCTGACCGTATGAACCGTCATCTGTCATAAGAACGAACTTGTCTGAACAAGCCTTGAACTCGTCCTCAAGAATAACGAGGTCCTTGTTTCTGAAACCGACAATTGAGTGAACCTCACAGCCGATTTCGTGGAGCTTTTCGGCAACGGGAAGTGCGATTGCACAACCGACACCGCCGCCTACAACGCAAACTTTTTTAAGACCGTCTGTGTGTGTGGGAACACCGAGAGGGCCTACAAAATCGTGAATATAATCGCCTTCGTTAAGGTGATTGAGCTTTTCTGTTGTTGCACCGACAATCTGGAAGATGATACGAACTGTGCCGGCCTCTCTGTCATAACCTGCAACCGTAAGCGGAATACGCTCACCGTTCTCGTCAACACGGAGAATGATGAACTGACCCGGCTCTGCCTTCTTGGCAATGAGCGGAGCGTCAATTTCCATAAGTGTAACGGTTGGATTCAGAGATTTTTTCTTAACTATCTTGTACATTCTCTTTTCCTTTCTGCGAGAGCCTCGCACCCCATTCGTGAAGACAGTCTTGCTTTTTCAAAACTTCAATGCCCGAGCGTAACTCTGAAAGCACCTGTACATTCTGAAAAGCGAGTGCCTCGCACCCCATTCGTGCAGACAGTCTTGCTTTTCAAAAACTTTCAATGCCCGAGCGTAACTTTGCAAGCACCTGTACATTCTGAAAAGCGAGTGTCTCGCACCCTATTCGTGCAGACAGTCTTACTTTTCAAAAACTTCAATGCCAAAACATAACTTTGCAAGGATTTTATGCTAAAGCAAAACTTGGCAAAATTTGACTGTTTTTAAAAACAAGAATCTCGCAATTGATATTTTCCTATAAAATAAAAATCGGAATATGCCTAATGTATTCCGAACACCTTGTCGAATTAATTTTAGCACAATTATATCTGTGTTTCAAGTGAATTTTGATGATTTTTACATATAATTCTTGCCATTTCACCAAACAAACAGCCGATTCTGCCGTTATTTTTTTCACAATCTCCAAAAAAGCACAATTCAATCAATTTTTTGAACCGAAGAATAATTTTTGCACATATGAAAACCCTAAAAAAAGAATACAAATGAAAGGAACGGTCATATGTCGGGAAACAAAAGAAAGGTTGTACTTGTGGGAACGGGAATGGTCGGAATGAGCTTTGCCTATGCGGCACTCAACCAGAATGTATGCGATGAGCTCATAATGATTGACCTCAATGAAAAGCGTGCCGAGGGCGAGGCGATGGATTTGAACCACGGGCTTGCGTTTTCACATTCAAGCATGAAAATCCGCTGCGGAGGTTACGGCGAATGTGCCGATGCCGACATCGTTGTAATCTGCGCAGGTGCAAATCAAAAGCCCACCGAAAGCAGACTCCAGCTTTTGCAGAAAAACGCAGTTGTATTTTCTTCAATTGTGCCAAAGGTTGTGCAGAGCGGTTTTGAGGGAATTTTCCTTGTTGCAACAAACCCCGTTGACATTATGACACGGGTGACCTACGAACTTTCGGGATTCAATGCGTCAAAAATCATCGGCACGGGAACTACCCTTGACACGGCACGGCTGAGGTATCTTCTCGGCGAATATTTTGAGGTTGACCCACGCAACATTCACGCATATGTAATCGGTGAACACGGCGACAGCGAATTTGTTCCGTGGAGTCAGGCGCTCCTTGCCGCCAAACCGCTCAAAGATGTTATGCATGACAACCCGAAATCATACTATATGGAAGAACTTGAGCAGATAAGCGAGGATGTGCGTTGTGCCGCCCACAAAATCATTGAGGCAAAAGGCGCAACCTACTACGGAATAGGTATGTCAATCGTCCGCATCGTCCGTGCAATTTTGCAGGACGAAAACAGCGTTCTGACAGTATCGGTTCGTCTGCGTGGCGAATACGGCGGCAAGAAAGATGTGTTCATCGGCAACCCGTGCATAGTAAGCGCAAACGGTGCAAAAAGGATTCTTGAACTTAAATTAACCGAACAGGAATTGCAAAAGTTAGATAACTCCTGCACAATTTTAAATGAGAATTTCAAGAAATTGAAATTATAAAAGTAGGGGTAGCAACAACTTTCATATAAAAAATCGCATCAGGGCTTTTTCGGGCATCTGATGTGATTTCTATATCATACTATCTTCTCGAATTGGGAACGGCGGCTCGCCGTAATTTCCACTTTCAATTTGAAAGCCGTTAAAACGGTAAAAGTCCTAAATCTTCGAGCAAAATCTTGAGTCCAAGCAAAATCAATACTGCACCGCCTAAAAATTCTGCTTTTGACTTGTACTTTGCACCGAACACATTGCCTATTTTGATGCCGACTGCCGAAAGTATGAATGTTGTTGTGCCGATGATTGCGATTGCGGGCACTATGTCAACATCAATACACGCAAACGAAACGCCTACCGCAAGTGCGTCAATGCTTGTTGCAACGGCAAGAGGCAACATTGTCTTGACCGAAAACGAATCGTCAAGCTGTTCTTCCTCGCCGAAAGATTCTCTTATCATATTTGCACCGATGAGTGCAAGCAGAATGAACGCAATCCAATGGTCAATGCTTGTGATGAGCCATTCAAACTGCTTTCCGAGAAGGTAACCGATAAGCGGCATAAGCGCCTGAAATCCGCCAAACCACAATCCGACAGTAATTGCGTGTTTCGGTCTTAACTTACGCACGGAAAGTCCCTTACAAATTGAAACCGCAAATGCATCCATTGACAAGCTGACGCCGAAAAGCAGTAATTCCACAATACTCATAATATTATCCTCCAATGTATTTTAATCGGCGGTGAAAGGAAATAGAACACCGTTTGCCGATTAGTTACTTAATCAAAATGATATTCAGCCGTTTCAATTAGCTTGAAATGGCTCTTTTTAAATTCAATAATTCCTGCTTTTTTCAGCTCACCAAGCGCCCTTGAAAGTGACGCTCTGTCAACGGCAAGATAATTTGCCAGTCCGTCACGGGAGAACGGCAGGTCAACCTCATAGTTATGTTCACGCTTGCAGTAGATTTGAAGAAGGTGCATAAACTTGCCCTTTATACTGCGCTTTGAAAGACACGCAAGATGTTCCGAAATCTGCAAAAAAGCCTGTCTTTGTGACGCAAGCATATTGACGAGAATTTTCTGCTGAATTGATGCAAGAGAATCCTCGGTTATGAACATCGGCTCGGGCGGAATAAAGAGAATTTCGCAGTCATCGCCTGCCATAATCTCGACAAGCGTGTTGTAGTAATCAAACATCGCATACAGTGTTCCGCTTGATTCACCGCTGCGAATGGTTTTGAGCAGACTTTTGTTTCCGCTGTAATCAACCGAATACAGGTATGCCGTTCCCGAAAACACAAGTCCCGTCATATGGCTGAACTTGTTTTCAACTCGTGTCGTACAACCCTTGCTAAGCGAAAGATAGTACGGCTGAGCATACTGAATAAACATAAAAATTTCGTGATCCGTAAGCCCCGAAAACAAGAGCTGATCCCTCAGTTTGGGCAAATGATCACGAGTAAATACTTCCACATATTTTCTCATTTTTATTTCCTTTCGTGCCGTAGGGGCGTTCATTGGGCGCCACTAATGAATTGTAAACACATCATTCCGATTTCAAAACAAAAACGACCGAACCCTGATTAAGTCCTAAAATCTTCTTTTCAATCCTTCTGTTCTTATATCGCATAACAAAATCTTTCAACACCGTTCCGCCGTGATAGCCGAAAACAACGCACACCTCACGAACATCGGGCGAAAGCGTTTTCAGCCGTGTTGTAAGCACCCTTTGTGCGCTGTAAACGGTCTGACCGTGCAGGTCAATTGTTACCGAGCAAGCCATTTTTGTTCCCTTCTGTCCAAATCAATTCATTCAAAACATTTAAATTAGATTGTACCACAGAAAAATTGCAAATGCAACCGTTTTGACCTCTTAGTTAAAAATAAAAAATTATTTTTTAAGAAAATGCATAAAACAATACATTTTTCAGTGTTTTTACGCCTTTAAGTGGAGGTGTAATTAATGATTATCTATGACAAACGAAACCCAAAGGCTTTTGACGGCTCAAACTGCATCGGCATCACGGGCGAAAATCTTGCCACAACGCAGGAATTTTTTATCCGTGGAATGTGCGACATCACCGTTGACTACTACATTCATCTGCGTTTTGCAGACGGTAGTGTAAACTCGGTTGTTCCCGACAGCGTTGCAGTTGATGAAACAGGTACAAAAATCGTGTGGAAGGTCAAGAAAAACGACATTTTTATGCACGGCTATTTTGAACTTCAGCTTGAGGGCAGGGGTGAAAACGGCTATGTTTTTCAGACGCAGATTGTCACGCTTTACGCAGACGAAAGTATTCCGATTGAGGACAAAGAGTACCTTAATCCGAACTCCGAAACGCTGAAACTGCGTGAAGAAACACAGAAACTTCTTGATGAAACAAAGCTTTATCAGACCAAAATTGACGAAACCAAAAAGCTGATTGAGCAGTCCGACATTACCAAGAAAGAGGACATTTCAAACAAGGTCAGCGGCACTTCTCAGGTTACTGATGCAGCCAAAAACTACCCAAGCATTAAATACCTTGAGGACAATTACTGGCTTGCGGGAGAGAGCTATTCATCTGATGAAATCGACACTTTGCTCGATGAAAAGGCCGACAAGAGCAGTATTGATGAACGACTGACCCGTATGGATATCAGCGTCAGCTCAAAATATGACGCGTCAAACATCGAGAGTGGCACATCAACGCTCACACCACACTCAACCGTTACCGACAAATTCAAAAGTGCAAGCTGCGTTTACAAAAAAATCGGTGACACGGTCATCGTAACCGCAACCCTTATTATGAATTCGGTAACATTGGGCGGCAA
>CACXEX010000225.1 GCA_902766775.1 uncultured Ruminococcus sp.
AAGAGCCGAAATTTCGTCAAGCCCCTGCTCAAGCTTACTGAACTGTTTGAACAGACCGAGCTTTTCTTCAAACTCAAAAAGCTGTTGTTCACTGCGCTTAATACTGTCACGCACACCCTGCCTTGTTATTCCCATTTCATCGGCAACCTCCGCAAGCGACAAATCTTCATTATAATAAAGGTCAATTGCTCTCTTGCCCGAAGGCTTTAAAAGCTCGCCGTAGAAATCAAACAACAGGGAAACTTCAATATTCTTTTCCATACCGAACAGCTCCTGTGATTTTGGTCTGCATCTGTAAAGAGAATTTCTTTACACCTGTGACATTATAATATACAATTAACTGTTTGTCAAGCGTTTTAAGCCGATTTTTGCTGTATTTCAGACAATATTTTATGCAACGGTTTAAGTAAGGCTTTTGTGGGTAGAATTTTTTGCCGAAAATATAAAAATTGTCGAAAAATTGTGTTGTTGTGTCATAGAAATGTCAATTACATTAAGAATTTGGAAAATCTCAATAATCAGAAAGAGCCGATTGTAATGCAATTTTGAGGATTATTACGAAGGAACAAAAAAACTGTTTCTATCCTTTACAAATGAATGTTTATGTGAAGGACAGATTTCGTCAAAATTCACAAAAATTAAATTTTTAGTAAAAAAGGCTATTTTTGTTGTGTATTTTTTAGTAAAATGTGTTATAATTGTTTTGAATTATTGAAGAAACGGGAGTTTTGCTTTACGGAACAAATTATAAATATTGACAGAATGGAAAATGCCGTGGCACTTTTTGGCAGTTTTGACGGGAATATTAAGCTGATTGAAAAGGAATTTAATGTCCGTGTCACCTGCCGTGACAGTGAACTCAAGATTGAGGGCGACGCGGAGAATACATCAAAAGCCTGCAAGGTTATTGAAAGCCTGTTGCAGTTTATCAACCGCGGAGAGGCACTTTCTGAGCAAAATATCCGCTACTGCATTTCGCTTGTTAATGAAGGCAGTGAGGACAAAATAGAACAGCTTGCAGGCGACTGCATCTGTATCACTTCCAAAGGAAAGCCTATAAAGCCGAAAACTATCGGTCAAAAACGCTACTGCTCGCAGATTGCAAAAAATACCGTCACAATCGGTGTTGGTCCTGCCGGTACAGGTAAAACCTACCTTGCCGTTGCAATGGCGGTTACTGCTTTCAGAAGCAAGCAGATTAACCGAATAATTCTCACAAGACCTGCTGTTGAGGCGGGCGAAAAGCTCGGTTTTCTCCCCGGTGACTTACAGAGCAAGGTTGACCCGTATCTTCGCCCATTGTATGACGCATTGTTCGATATGCTCGGTGCGGAAACTTATCAGAAGTATGTTGAAAGAGGCAACATTGAGGTTGCACCGCTTGCGTATATGCGAGGAAGAACGCTTGACGACAGCTTTATAATTCTTGACGAGGCTCAAAATACAACAAGGGAACAGATGAAGATGTTCCTTACCCGACTCGGATTTAACTCCAAAATGGTAATCACGGGCGATATTACGCAGATTGACCTTCCGAACGGTGCAAAGAGCGGTCTTAAAGACTGTATCAAAATCCTCAAGAACATTGACGATATCGGCACTTGTTTCTTCGACGAAAAGGATGTTGTTCGTCACCGCCTTGTTCAGGATATCATCAAGGCTTACGCAAAGTTTGAAAACAGTAACAATAATAACTCACGAAATAACGGCTCCAAAAATTAATTTACTTAATTTTCACATAAACCCATGCTACGGGTTAAAAATAACGAAAGGATGATCATGAATGGCAGAGCATAACAAAATCAGGGTAATTATCACAAACAAACAAAAAGCAGTAAAAATTCCGACAGGTATCCGAATGCTTGTACGTCGTTGCTGTAACGCAGTTCTCCAGCTTGAGAAATTTGAAGGTTCTGCTGAAATCAGCGTTACTTTCACGGATAACGAGGGCATTAGAGCACTTAATAAACAGTACCGTGACAAGGACATTGAAACTGATGTTCTTTCTTTCCCAATGGGCGAAAACGGTGTTTATGACACCAACCCCGAAACAGGCGCACAGATTCTTGGAGATGTTGTAATTTCAATGGAAAAGGCAAGAGATCAGGCTGAACTCTTTGGCCACAGCCTCCAGAGAGAGGTTGGCTATCTTACCGCTCACAGCGTTCTCCACCTTCTTGGCTATGACCATATGGAAAAGCTTGAAAGAGTAAGAATGAGAGAAAAAGAAGAGCTTGTTATGGAACAGCTCGGCCTTCCTGCATCATCAAGCTACATAGTTGATGACGATATGGCTTGATAAAGTTTAAACAGTTATATTTCGGGATATGAAAAAGCAAATCAAAAGTTTTAAAAGTGCATTCAGAGGTTTTTATTCTGCCGTAAAAAGCGAAAGTCATATGAGATTTCACCTTGTTGCGACATTTTATGTTTTCGCTTTCGGTTGCTTTTACGATTTTTCTGCCGCAAAATGGGCGTTGCTCGCCGTTTTGTGTGCGCTTATAATTGCACTTGAAATGGTCAACACCTGTGTTGAAAAGCTTTGCGATTTGTTCTGCGACAGATACGATTTTTCCGTTAAGATTATCAAGGACATTGCAGCCGCAGCCGTGCTTGCCGTGTCATTTTCGGCTGTGTTTACAGCAGTGCTGTTTTTTCTTGATTTTGAAGTAATCGGAAAAATATTTTCGTATTTTGCAAACAATCCCGTTATGCTCATTTTGCTGATTTTGTCTGCGGTGATTTCTGCCGTCTTTGTATGTGCAGGTCCCGTAAAAATCAAAAACGCAATTCTGAGCATTAAAAGAAAAGATAAACATTAACAAAGGGGCGGCATTTTGCTTGCCCCCGATTTTTGTATAGTGAGGTAATATGTTAAATACAGATAATAAAGATAAATCCGCATTTATTGCCATTGTCGGCAGACCTAATGTGGGCAAAAGTTCAATTCTTAACAGACTTATGGGACAGAAAATTGCAATTGTTTCAAGCAAGCCGCAGACTACCCGCAACAGAATCACAGGAGTGCTTACTCAGGGCGAATATCAGCTTGTTTTCTTTGATACACCGGGTATGCACAAGCCGAAAACCTCTCTCGGCAAGTATATGGTGCGTTCTGTCAACGAATCCGTGGGCGGTGTTGACTGCTGTATGCTCGTGGTTGAGGCAGGAAAAGAACCGGGTGACACAGAACTTAACCTTATTGAAAAGTTCAAGTCAATGGAAATGCCGGCAATCCTTGCAATCAACAAGATTGACACTCTCAAAGAAAAAGAAGAACTTATGAAACAGATTGCCCGTTACAGTCTGCTCTACGATTTTGACGCAGTTGTTCCCGTGAGTGCACAGGACGGCAACGGTATGAACGAACTTCTTGATGAGCTTAAAAAACAGGCAGGCGAGGGCGGTCATTTCTTTGATGACGATACCCTTACAGACCAGCCCGAAAGAGTTATTGTTGCCGAAATTATCCGTGAAAAAATTCTTCGCCTTTGCGACAAGGAAATTCCGCACGGCACGGCCGTTGTAATCGAAAAAATGAAAACAAGAGATAACGGTATGCTTGATATTGACGCTACGATTTTCTGCGAAAAAGAAACCCACAAGCGTATTATTATCGGCAAAAACGGCTCAATGCTCAAGAAAATCAGCACATTTGCCCGTCAGGATATTGAAAGATTTTTCGATTGCAAGGTATTCTTGCAGACATGGGTAAAGGTAAAAGAGGACTGGAGAAACCGTGCTCAGATTCTTCAGAATTTCGGTTATGACGAAAAGAATTTTGACTGATAATCCGATTTAAATCGATTCGGGTACACGATTTGACACAATGTCAGATTTTTCATAATATAATAAACGGTGTCCGTGAAACACTAACTGCGGAGGTGTTTTTATGGATAACTGGAGTGCGTGGCAAACATTCTTTACCACGGGAAGCGTTCTTGATTACATTCGCTACAAAAGTATTCAGGATGCCAAAGACACGGGTGCAATCACCGTGAACAGGGAGGAAACCGATGAAATTCCGAACAGAGGGACTGATTATAAAGGAACAGAATATCGGTGAGCAGGACAAGCTCGTTTTTGCTCTCACAAAGTCAAACGGTGTAATCCGTGCATTTGTAAAAGGTGCAAAAAACATCAAAAACGGCAAATGTGCGGCGGCATCTCTTCTCTCATATTCCCGACTTACAATTTATAAAGGTCGGGAAAGCTACATAATCGGCGAGGCACAGCCGATTCGCATTTTCTCAAAGCTCCGCAGTGATGTTACAAAAATGTGCCTTGCACAGTATTTTTGCGAACTTGCTCTGACAATCTGTCCCCGTGAGCAAAAGGCAGACTCTTTTCTGAGCCTTGTGCTTAATTCGCTCTATCTTTTGTCGGAGGATAAGCGCAGTGCAGACCTCATAAAGCCGTGTCTTGAAATGAGGCTTGCAAGTATGGCAGGCTATATGCCCGACCTGAGAATGTGCAGAGAATGCGGAGAATACATTACTCCGCTTATGTACTTTTTGCCACGCATTGGCGCTCTTGAATGTGCCGATTGCAGAACGGATGTGTCAGAACCTGCAATCGCTCTCAATGAGGGAACGCTCACGGCACTGAGACACACGGTTTATGCCGATGATGACAAACTGTTTTCGTTTGCATTGCCGAAAGATGACCTTGATGTGCTGAATGCGGCGAGCGAAAGTTACCTTAAATACAGATTTGAAAAAGACTTTAAAACGCTTATTTTTTACAAAACAATAAGCAGTTAATGCGTATAATTTTTAAATTGGTAGAACTATGAACAGACATTATAAAACACTTGAACTTGATAAAATTCTTGAAAAACTTGCAGGAATGACCTCAATAGAGGACGCTCACGAAATGGCTTTGAATCTTGAGCCCGTGTTTGAACTGAAAAAGGTTGAACAGCTTTTACAGCAGACCGATGACGCAGTTGCATTAAGCGGAAGATTCGGTGCTCCGTCATTCGGAGGTGCAAGAAATTGTTCGGGACATTTACGCAGAGCGCAGGCAGGCGGTTGCCTTACAACAGGCGAACTTCTGTCGGTTGCGTCAACACTCAGAACAATCCGTACGGTCAAAGAGTGGCACTCACGCTCAGGCGGAGGATCAAGCTCTCTTGACGGCTATTTCAGCGGACTTGTTTCCAACAAGTTTCTTGAGGACAAAATCACCTCGGCTATTATAAGCGAGGAAGAAATTTCCGATAAGGCAAGCCCTGCTCTGTCGGATATAAGAAGAAAAATCCGCACAGCCTCCTCAAAGGCTCGTGAGGTACTCGACAAAATTATTCACAGCTCAACATACATAAAGTATCTTCAGGATACTATCGTTACACAGCGTGACGGCAGGTATGTTGTTCCCGTAAGAAGTGAATGCAGAGGCAATGTTCCCGGCCTTGTACACGACACCTCGTCAAGCGGTGCAACCGTGTTTATTGAGCCTATGGGCGTTGTTCAGGCGAACAATGACATCAAGCTTTTGCAGTCAAAGGAAGAACAGGAGATTGAAAGAATCCTCTTTGAGCTTTCCGCAAATGCAGGCGAATTTGCCGACAGCATTATCCACAGCTACAAGAACCTTGCACAGCTCAATTTGATTTTTGCAAAGGCTGACCTTGCGTATTCAATGAAAGCGTCAAAGCCGATTATGAATGACAGGGGAATGATTGAACTCAAACAGGCTCGTCATCCTCTTATCGACAAAAACAAGGTTGTTCCCGTTGATGTTATGCTCGGAAAAGAGTTTGACACGCTTGTTATCACAGGTCCTAACACGGGCGGTAAAACCGTAACTTTAAAGACAATCGGTCTGCTCACGCTTATGGCAATGTGCGGACTTCTCGTTCCGTGTGCCGACAACAGCGAACTTTCCGTGTTCAGAAGGGTACTTGTTGACATCGGTGACGAACAGAGCATTGAACAGTCGCTTTCAACTTTTTCTGGACATATGACAAATATCGTTCAGATTATAAAACTTGCAAATACCGGTTCGCTCTGCCTTATTGACGAACTCGGTGCAGGAACAGACCCTGTCGAGGGTGCGGCTCTTGCAATTGCAATTCTTGAAAGACTGCGTGACAAACACGCAAAAATTGCCTCAACAACCCACTATGCGGAGTTAAAGGAATTTGCTCTGCGTACATCGGGAGTTGAAAACGGCAGTTGTGAATTTGATGTTGCAACTCTCAAGCCGACTTACCGACTTCTCATCGGTGTTCCCGGCAAGAGTAATGCGTTCGCAATTTCAAAAAGACTCGGTATTGATGACGAAATAATCAGCCGTGCAAGCGAACTTGTTTCAAACGAAAACAGACAGTTTGAAGATGTTGTGGAAAAGCTTGAAAAGCGCCGTCAGAGCCTTGAAAAACAGCTTGAAAACGCAAACAGACTTACTGCAAAGGCTAATACCGAAAAGCAGAAAGCCGAAAACGAAATGCAGAAGGCAAAACAGCGTGCAGAGCGTGAAATCGAAAAGGCAAGGCAAGAGGCTCAGCGTATTATTTCACGCACAAGGGCGCAGGCCGACGCAGTTGCCGAAGAACTTGAAAAGGCGAGAAAAGCCAAGGATATGAGTGTTCAGGCAAGAACACAGCTCAAGAAAAATATCGACAAAATGGAGGCTCACGCCGATCCTGTCAAGGCTCGCAATACTCCCGATGAGGAGTACAAACTGCCAAGACCGCTCAAAGTCGGCGATACGGTTCTCATCTACGATATCGACAAAAACGCAACTGTACTTGCACCGCCGAATAAGGACGGTGTTGTGCTTGTTCAGGCAGGCATAATCAAAACAAGGGTTGACATTAAAAATCTTCGTTTGCTCAAATCAAACAATAAGCCTGTAAAGGATAGATTTTCAAGCACAAGGAATGTGCCGAGCAGAATGGATGTACGCCCTGAAACAGAGGTTGATGTCCGTGGTGAAACCGCCTTTGACGCAATCAATATTGTTGACAAGGCAATCGACAATGCCGTGCTTTCGGGTGTGAGCAAAATGACGATTATTCACGGCAAAGGCACGGGCGTGCTTAAGCGTGAAATCAACAAGTATCTTAAAACAAACAAAGCCGTCAAAAGTCAGCGACTCGGTGTGTTCGGTGAGGGCGAAGACGGTGTTACAATCATTGAATTAAAGTAAAATCCGACTGAATTTATTTTGTGAAATTTGAGGTAAATATGAAAAAACAGTTTCTTGATTCGGGAAAAATTGTGGGTACACACGGCATAAAAGGCGAGGTCAGAATTGACCCGTGGTGTGATTCCCCCGAGTTTCTCTGTGCCTTTAAAAAGCTGTGGCTTGACGAAAACGGAACAGAGTTCATTGAGGTGAAATCCCGTCCGCACAAAAATATCGCCCTTGCAAAAATCAAGGGTGTTGACACAATCGAAGCCGCCGAAAAGTACAGAGGCAAGATTGTGTACATCAACCGTGACGACATCAATCTTGCAGAGGGCGTCCACTTTGTTCAGGACCTTATCGGTCTTGAAGTTAAAGATGCCGACAACGGCAAGGTCTACGGCAAAATTTCCGATGTTTTGCGTACAGGCGCGAATGATGTTTATGAAATCAAAGACCCTGACGGCAAAACGTACCTTGCCCCCGTAATTGACGATGTTGTAAAAGAAATCAATGTCAATGACGGCTATGTTCTTATTGTTCCTATGAAAGGAATTTTTGACGATGAGGATTGATATTATAACGCTCTTTCCCGAAATGTTCGAGCCTGTTTTGAACAGCAGTATAATCGGCAGAGCACAGAAAAGCGGTGTGCTTGAAATTGTGTGTCACCAACTGCGTGACTACGCTTTTGACAAGCACAGAAGGGTTGACGACACTCCCTACGGCGGCGGAATGGGGATGCTTATGAAAGCCGAACCTATTGCCCTCTGCTTTGAGGACATCTGCAAACAAATCGGCAAAAGACCGCATTTTGTTTATATGTCACCGCAGGGCAAGACTTTGAAACAGCAAAGACTTCGTGAACTTGCCGATGTTGAAAATATCTGTATTCTCTGCGGTCACTACGAGGGTGTTGACCAAAGACTGCTTGACGAGTTCATTGACGAGGAAATCTCAATCGGTGACTATGTTCTTACGGGCGGAGAAATTCCCGCAATGGTCTTTGCAGACGCACTTTCAAGAATGGTACCGGGGGTGCTCTCCAACAACGAATGTTTTACCGAAGAAAGCCATTTTAACGGACTTCTTGAGTATCCGCAGTACACAAAGCCGTCAGTCTGGAGAGGCAAAGAAGTTCCCGAAGTGCTTATGAGCGGACACCACGCAAACATTGAAAAATGGCGAAAAGAAAAGAGTATTGAAGTGACAAGACTCAAGCGTCCCGAAATGCTTGAAGAGTATGATGAAAAGTAATTTTCCGTAACATATTATTGGTGTGTTTACATAAAATAAGACAAGGAAAATCATATGAAATACCGTATGTTTACGGGAAAAACATAATATTTTGTAAAAATGCACAATAAACTGGGGAATAAATTCTCTCAAGGTGCATATTAACACGAAATTAAATTATTGTATTGACCTTGTTCGGAAAAAAGATTATAATACATATTAAATTGAGCCGCAATTTGCAGGCATTGGTGGTTAAAAATTTAAAGGCAAAGAGGGTTTTAAAAATGTATGTTAAGGAAGTATTAGTACAGAATAAAGCCGGTTTACACGCTCGTCCGGCAACTTTCTTTATTCAGAAAGCTAATGAATATAAGTCAACAATCTGGGTAGAGAAGGAAGAGCGTCGTGTAAATGCAAAGAGTCTTCTCGGCGTGTTGTCCCTCGGAATTATCGGCGGCACTACTATTAAGGTAATTGCTGACGGTTCTGACGAAACTGAAGCAGTTGAGGGTCTTGTTTCTCTCGTTGAGTCAGGCTTTGCTGAATAATCAGCTTTAAATTTTACAAAATACCAAAGGGGCGGTTTTTCCGCCTCTTTTTTGTTTCTCTCAAATCAATCTGAAATCGGAAAAGGCGGTGATTTTGTGAATCCGAAAATGTCACAACTTCGCAAAAAAGCAATGGCACTTCCGCTGTTGCCGGGTGTGTACATTATGCACGATAAAAGCGGAAAAATTATATATATCGGCAAGGCAAAAGCTCTTAAAAACAGAGTTAGTCAGTACTTCGGTTCGCAGAATAACCATGCCGAAAAAGTTCGCAGAATGGTTGATAATGTCGATGATTTTGAATATATCATCACGGACAGCGAGTTTGAGGCGCTCATTCTTGAATGCAGTCTTATCAAACAGCACACCCCGAAGTATAATATTTTGCTTAAAGACGACAAGGGCTACAGCTATATAAGAATCAGTCCCGGAGATTGGAAAAAACTCTCATATACACTGCAGAAAAAGGACGACGGAGCGGAATATATCGGTCCGTACAAGAGCAGTTATTATGTCAAAAGTGCCGTTGAGGAGGCCAACAAAATCTTTATGCTCCCAACCTGTAACCGACAGTTTCCGAGAGATTTCAGAAAGGGCAGACCGTGCCTTAACTACCACATAAAGCAATGTATGGCTCCGTGTACAGGCAGAGTAAAGCTGAAAGATTACAACGAAAATCTTAACCGTGCTCTTGAATTTTTGCGTGGCGGTTCAACAAATTCAATCAAAAAGCTGACTGAAGAAATGGAAACTGCCGCAGAAAATCTTGAATTTGAAAGGGCGGCGTCAATCAGAGATATAATAAGCTCCGTTCGTAAAATGAGCGACAAACAAAAGGTTGTTGCAACAAAGATTGATGACGGCGATGTTATTGCCGGATTTTCCGATGACGGCAAAACCTGCTATCAGGTGTTCCGATTTGAAGGCGGAAGGCTTTTTGACCGTGAAAGTTTTGTGTTTGACAGCGGCGAAAGTGAGTCGGAAACCGAAGAATTTTTGTTGCGATATTACACTCTGCGTGACAGTATGCCAAAGAGCGTTGCACTTGACAGAGAATTTGACGGTATGGAGGAAATTGCCGAATGGCTTTCGCAAAAGCGTGGCAGTAAAGTGACCGTAACTGTTCCGCAGAGGGGCGACAGGGCACAGCTTGTTGCAATGTGCAAATCCAATGCAGCAGAAACTCTTGCACAGAAAAAGGGCGCAACTGCTCGTGAGTACAATGTGCTTGAAGAACTGCGTGACTTGCTTGGACTTGAAAAATTGCCCGAATATATTGAATCCTACGATATTTCAAACCTTGCAGGTACGGAAAATGTTGCCGGTATGATTGTTTATAAAAACGGCAAACCGCTCAAATCGGCTTACAGAAAATTCAAAATCAAAGGTTTTGAGGGACAGGACGACTACGCATCTATGGCGGAAGTTCTGACAAGGCGATTTGACGAATATTACAAAAATCCCGATGAGGACGAGGGCTTTGGAAAATTGCCCGACCTTATCCTGCTTGACGGCGGTAAAGGTCAGGTTGCGGCTGTAAAAGAAGTTTTGCAGAGCAAAAATATTGATGTTCCGCTGTTCGGCCTTGTAAAGGACGATAAGCACAGAACCCGTGCCGTAACGGGCGAGGGCGGGGAAATTTCACTTAGTTCCAGACGCTCTCTGTTTGCGTTCCTCACGAAAATGCAGAACGAGGTTCACCGCTTTGCAATCGGCTATCATCACGCAAGACGAAGCAAAAATACTTTCAGAACAACTCTCACGGATATAGACGGAATAGGAGAGGTGAGAGCAAGAGCACTTTTGAAGTATTTCAGAACGATTGAAAATATCTCAAACGCTGACCTTGCAGAGCTTGAAAACGCTCCGAAAATGACGAAAGATGCCGCCATTGCCGTGTATAAATACTATCATTCACAGAATGAAAACGAAACAGACTAAAATATTGTTGTAAAATATCTTTTAATATGTTATACTAAAATTTGCAGTTGTAAACAATTGCATTAAATTTAACTCTTTCGGCAATACCGTATGCCTGCTTGCGGTGTTGTTTTATGATTTTGCAGGCGGAAAGGCTGCGTGTGTTTTATGAGAGTTATTACAGGCTCTGCAAGAGGCAGACGACTCGAAACCCTTGAGGGTGAAGATGTAAGACCGACAACCGACAGAATTAAAGAGGCTGTTTTTTCAATTATCCAGTTTGAAACCGAGGGCAGAAACTTTCTTGACCTTTTTGCTGGTTCGGGACAGATGGGTATTGAGGCTTTGAGCAGAGGTGCAAAGTCGGCAAGCTTTGTTGACAATGCAAAAAAATCGCTTGAAACGGTGAAAAGAAACCTTAAGGCTACAAAACTTGAAAATTCTGCAAAGGTTTTTGCAATGGATTTTCACAGCTTTCTTTCAATGAATTCACAGCGTTTTGACATTGCATTTCTCGATCCGCCGTACAGAACGGGAATGTTGCAGGATGCCCTTGAACTTGTTCCCGAGGCTATGAACGATACAGGTGTTATTATTGCGGAAAATCCTCTTGACGAAGAAATTTTGTCGAATTACGGTGATTTTGTACTTGACAGACAGTATCGCTATGGTAAAATAAAAATAACTACATTCAGACATAAGGATTTTCAAAGATGAACAAAACAGTGATTTGTCCGGGAAGTTTCGATCCCGTAACGCTCGGACACCTTGATGTTATCACGAGAGCATCAAAGCTTTTTGACCATGTAATCGTGGGTGTGCTTGTCAATTCTGCCAAAAAGCCAATTTTTTCAATTGACGAAAGAATTGAACTTTTGAAGGAGGTTACCGAACACCTCGACAATGTTGAAATAGTAGGTTTCAACGGCTTGCTTGCACAGTATTGTGAGGAACACGGTGTGGATGCAATTGTTAAGGGACTCAGAGCGGTAACTGACTTTGAGTATGAATTTCAGATGGCACTCACCAACAAAAAGCTGAATCCGAACCTTGAAACTTTGTTCTTAACTGCTGAGGCAGATTCGATGTATCTCAGCTCAAGTATGGTTCGTGAGATTGCCTCAATGGGCGGTGACATCAGAAACTTTGTTCCTGCGTGTATCCATGACAGAATTGTGGAAAGACTGAAAAATAATTAAGCTTTTTATTTTTTAAAATTTTTAACAGTGGATTAAACCAAACATATAAGGAGTGGACAGATAATGAAAGTTGAGGATTTGATTTTACAGCTTCAGGATGTTATCAGTGCTGCCAAATCAATGCCGTTTTCGGGTGGTAAAGTTATGGTAAGCAGTGACGAGATTTATGATATTCTCGATCAGATTCAGGACGCTATGCCGGCAGAGGTAAGACAGGCTAAGAATATTGTTGCTGACAGAAAGCAGATTCTTGCCGAAGCTAATCGTGAATCAGAAAACATAATCAGAAGTGCCGAGGAACGCAAAAAGGCTATGCTTAACCAGAACGAACTCGTTCGTGAGGCTCAGGCAAAGGCTAAGGAAATTGTTGATGATGCAAAGCAGAAGTCAGCAGAAATCAGAAAAGCTGCAAATGTTTATGTTGACAGCATTATGAAACGCACTGAAGAGGGTGTTGCGACACAGCTTGAGGCTCTCAGAAAGACTCATGCCAATATCGTAAGCTCACAGAAAAAACAGGGCTGATTTAATTTTAAACCTACCAAGAACAGACTCACTACGGGTCTGTTCTTTTTTTATGTCTGTTTCAGGATGTTTTGTGTCACAATGTGACACCGAACCGTTTCTTGACAGTTTGATAATTGCGTGTTATCAAAAACGTTGTCGGATTTTGTAACCGCAGTGGGAAATTTTGTAATCCTTCTTTGATTTTTAAGGTTGGAAAAGGTGAGAAAAAGGCTTTAAATTCAGCATATTGGGGCATAATATTCTTTTCGGAAAAAATATGGTTTCAAAGTTGAAAATTTTTTTAATGATTTGTAAATATTGTTTGTTTTTTCGTAACTTTGATATTGATTTTTTTGCGCCTATGGTTTATAATAAGACAAAAGGTGTCAGAAGGTGTCATTCGGTGGCTTTTAAAACCACAGACTGACGGTTTTTGAAGAAAAGCGTATGGAGGTGGGCAGATGTTTTCCGGAATGACAAATCATTCAATTGATTCAAAAGGAAGAATTGTACTGCCTGCTAAGTTCCGCGAACAGCTCGGTGAAACATACTATCTTGCACGAGGCTTTGGCAATAAGTGTATTCAGGTTATGTCGAGTGAGCAGTTTAACGCAATGTGTGAGAAGATTCTTGCACTTCCGGCAAACCTCTCCATGGCTGTTCAGTACACCTTTAACGCTACTGCGGTTGAGGTAACCCCAAACGCACAAGGCAGGGTGATTATTCCCCAGTCTCTGCGCGAATTCGCCGAAATTGAAGGTGATGCGGTAGTTATCGGTATGACAAACAGACTCGAAATTTGGAGCAAGAAGAATTATGAGGAGTATGTGGCTTCTCAGAACGAAAATCTTGCACTTGCTCTCAAGGAGCTAAAGCTTTAAGGAGGTTGTTATGGAATTTTCTCATATTCCTGTCCTTCTTGAGCAGGCTGTCGATGCCCTTGCCATTAAAGAAAACGGCATTTATGTTGACGGCACGGCAGGCGGGGGCGGTCACAGCAGTGAAATTCTCAGTCGCCTCACCACGGGCAAGCTCATTTCGATTGATCAGGATCCCGATGCAATACTGACGCTGACAGAGCGTTTTAAGAAAAATGAAAATTCAATAATTATCAAGGGTAATTTTGCCGATATGGTGAGCCTTCTTCATTCGAGAGGAGTGGGCAGAGTTGACGGTGTTCTGCTTGATATCGGTGTTTCGTCGCACCAGCTTGATACTCCGGAAAGAGGATTTTCGTTCCACGAGGACGCACCTCTCGATATGAGAATGAGCCAGAGCGGAACAACAGCCGCCGAGCTTGTCAACACTCTCCCCGTAGGCGAGTTAAGACGAATCCTCAGCGTTTACGGTGAAGAAAAGTTTGCCGGTTCAATTGCAAACGGAATTGTAAAGGCAAGAGCGGAAAAACCGATTGAAACTACCCTTGAACTTGCGGAAATTATAAAAGAAAATGTTCCCCAGCGTGTCCGCCGTGACGGACATCCTGCGAGAAAAAGCTTTCAGGCTTTGAGAATTGCGGTTAATGACGAACTCGGAGTTCTTGAAAGAGGTCTTGACGGTGCATTTGAACTTTTGGGCAGCGGCGGAAGGCTTGCAGTTATTACCTTCCATTCTCTTGAGGACAGAATTGTAAAACAAAAGATGGCATCTTGGTGTCAGGGCTGTACCTGTCCAAAGGATTTCCCTGTTTGTGTTTGTGGAAATAAACCAAAGGCTAAACTTGTTGTTAAGAAGCCTGTTTGTGCAAATGAAACAGAATTGAGGAATAACCCGAGAGCAAGAAGTGCAAAGTTGAGAATATGCGAAAAAATTTAAAAAAATTCTCTGTGACTATGGACAAAACTGCCGTTTTGTAGTAAAATATAACAAAGTTGTAAAGATTATTACAGACACAAGCGATTGTGCTTGAATGTTTGTTAATAACAAAATGTACGGCTTTGAAATAAATGTCTGATATAATCAGACTGATTGTGTGTTGTGTGTTTTTAATAAATTTGTTAAGGAATTGAAACTTTTTTGTCTTACGGAAAAATAAGGCAAAAATGTGTGTTTTATGGATTTGATATAGAAAGGCACAGGGTGCGTTTAATGGCTTATGAAAACAGAAATGCAGCTTATGATTTGAGTCTTTTTGATGACAGCAGTGACTACGTTCCGGGTTCTGCCGCTCCTGAAAGAAGAGAAGAAGTACATAAGAAGCAGGAAAGAAAAAGAAGAAAAAACAATGTCGTAAGTCTTCCGAAGGAGGAACTTCAGAAGAACAGACGCCGCAGACATAACAAGTTGAAGGTAGCCCTCGGAACAGTGGGCGGTGCGGCAGCGGCAATCGTTATCGGAATTATAATTGTCGGACAGGTTAAACTGACTGAGCTTAATCAGGAGGTTATAACCGCCAAAGAAACTCTTGCAAATGCACAGAGCGTTTACACACAGACACAGATGAAGCTTGAATCAAAGCTTTCAACATCGGACATCGAAAAGTATGCCGAGGATACACTCGGTTTGACCAAAGCTACAAACACACAGAAAGAATTTGTTACTCTTGCGGGCGGAGATAAAGCAGAAGTTTCTGCAAGTCAGGAAAGCGATAATATCTTTGCTCAGTTCTGGAGTTCAGTTCAGAATCTTTGGTCATAACATTCAAATTAATTTAATAGATATGTTATGAAAGAATGGAGAGTTAAGACTGCGTCTTGACTCTTTTTTCGGTATATATGCGGATTGACACGGAGCGTAACGGACACTATTTTGCGGTGAAAGGAGCTTTATTTTGCAATCACCAGGATTAAAAAACAATTCAAAAAAGCGTGCCGAAAAGGGACCCGCACAAAGACTTAGACAGCGTACAGCAATATTGATTTTTATAATTCTTGTGCTGGGATTCGGTGCGGCTATTTTAAGACTTACATACCTCACTACCGTTCAGAGCAGTGAGCTTCAGGAGGCAGCAGTTGACCTTCAACTTGCCGACACAACCGTTTCTGCAAAACGAGGAACTATATATGACGCAAACGGCAATGTGCTTGCCGAAAGCGCTTCTGTATGGCAGGTTGTAATGGCACCTGTAAACTTTAAGACAGACGAACAGCGTCAGGTTGCCGCAAAAGGTCTTGCGGAAATCTTTGACCTTGAATATGACGATGTGCTTAAAGACACAAAGCAGCAGAGTCATTATGTTGTTGTCAAAAGAAGAATTGAGTCTGATCAGCGTGAAAAGGTGCTTGAACTTATTGACAAGCTGAAAAAGGATTACAATTGCTCAGGCGTAATTCAGTTGCTTGACGACTACAAGAGATATTATCCGAAGAACAGCCTTGCATCTTCTGTAATCGGTTTTACCGGCAGTGACGATCAGGGCCTTGAGGGTATCGAATATCAGTATGACAGCTATCTGTCAGGCACACCCGGTCGAATCATTACTGCTCAGAATGCAAGAGGTACCGATATGCCGTTCCAGTATGAGCAGAATGTTGAGTCTGAGGACGGTAATAATATCTACCTTACAATTGACGAAACAATTCAGTCTATTTGTGAAAAATATATGCAAAAGGGCGTTGAGGACAACAATGTTCTTAATAAGGGCGTTTGTATTGCAATGGATGTAAACACAGGTGCAATTCTTGCAATGGTAACAACAGACGGCTATGACCTTAACAACCCTTACGAACTTTCCGATAAGGATAAGAAAAAAATCAAGGCAACCCCAAAAAAGAAACAGGCAGAGGCAGAAAGTGCGGCTCTCAGCAATATGTGGAGAAATAAGGCGGTTGCCGACACATATATGCCCGGTTCTGTATTTAAGATGTGTGTTGCGTCGGCTGCTCTTGAAGAAAATCTTGTAAACGAAAAAACATCGTTTACATGTACAGGTTCAATTGTGGTTGAAGGCGAAACAATCCATTGCTCAAATATAGCCGGTCACGGAACACAGAGTTTTGTTGACGCAATTTCAAACTCATGTAACCCTGCGTTTGTTCAGATTGGTCAGATGCTCGGAGCAAGCAAGTTCCGTCAGTATTATCAGGGATTCGGTTTCAGCGATAAAACAGGCATCGACCTCCCCGGTGAAGCTGAGGACAGCTTCTGGGAAGAAGGCAAGATGGGCGGTGTTGACCTTGCGGTTGCATCATTCGGTCAGAACTTCTCAATCACTCCTATTCAGATGATTACAGCTTGTGCGGCTGTTTCAAACGGCGGTTATGTTGTTCAGCCTCATGTGGTTTCAAAAATCACAGATTCAAAGGGCAATGTAATCAAGACTGTTGATAAAAAGGTTAAAAGACAGGTTATTTCAAACGATACATCCAAGAAGATGAACGAGTACCTTGAGTACAACACAGAAAGACAGGGTGCTGCCGCAGGTTACATCTCAGGCTACAAGGTAGCAGGTAAAACAGGTACATCTGAAAAAAGAGGTGTAACAAAGGTTGAGAGTATCTTCTCCGAGGACTACATCGCATCATTCTGCGGTTATGCTCCGGCAGATGATCCTCAGATTGCAATGCTCGTATTCTTTGATACACCTTCAGGTGACGCGTATTACGGTTCACAGGTTTCTTCACCTGTATTCATCAACATTATGAGCGAGGTTCTTCCTTACCTTGAAGTAAAAACCTCATACACAGATGAAGAACTTGATTATGTTGATGCGTCTGCCGGCGACTATTCAGGTCTCACTGTTGAAAAAGCAAAGGCCGCTGTTGAGGCGGACGGCTTTACAGCAACAGTCAAGGGCAACGGTTCAACTGTAATTTCACAGATTCCTACTGTTTCTTCAGGACTTCAGAAGGGTGGCAGTATTGTACTCTATACCGACAGCGACAGTCAGGCTGAAACGGTAAGCGTTCCGAGCCTTATAGGTCTTACTCCGGATGAGGTCAACAGTGTTGCAAGCACATATGGACTTAATGTCAGCTTCTCCGGTGCGACAACATCCACGGCAACAAGCTCGTCACAGGACATTGAGGCGGGAACTTCGGTAAGTCCCGGAACAGTAATAACAGTTTCTTTTGCGGATTCCTCTTCAACACTCAACGAATAACAAAAATATTTAATTGTCTGAAAGGAAAGATAACTATGATTTACGGAATATGGACGTTTTGCGCGGCTTTGGTTGCCTTTATAATCTCAGCCGTTACCGGTAAATTTTTGATTCCATACCTCCACAAACTCCACTTTGGTCAAACAATCCTTGAAGAAGGTCCTAAGTGGCACAAGGGCAAACAGGGCACACCTACAATGGGTGGCATAATGTTCATTATTGCGATTGTTGTTGTTACAATCATCAGCACGGTTGTCTATGCCTTTACAGGCTCTGAATTTGTAAATTCATTCTTTGCGGATATTCCGAGAGAATGTATGTTCATTTTCTGCGGTCTCGGTCTTGCCGTTGCAAACGGTTTTATCGGATTTATTGATGACTACATCAAGGTCGTTAAAAAGCGTAACCTCGGTCTTACGGCATCGCAAAAGCTCATTCTTCAGTTCCTTGTTGCTGCCGCTTTCCTTGCAGTTCTTGCAATTGCAGGCTATGGTACAACAACAACCATTCCGTTTGTAGGCAAGGTTGATCTCGGATTTTTCTACTATATCATTGCTGCTGTTGCAATTGTAGGTATTGTAAACTCGGTAAACCTTACAGACGGTATTGACGGACTCGACGGTTCAGTAACATTCTTTGCGTGTGTGGCATTTATGCTTATTGCCTGCACAAGAAGTTATCTCGGCATTACGGCTATGAGTGCCGCATCAGCCGGTGCGTGCCTCGGATTCCTCGTTTGGAACTTCCACCCTGCAAAGGTATTTATGGGCGACACAGGTTCGCTCTTCCTCGGAGGTCTTGTTTGTGCTCTTGCATTTGCAATTGATATGCCGATTCTTCTTATTCCAATCGGAATCATTTACATTGCCGAAGAGCTTTCGGTTATTCTTCAGGTAAGCTACTTTAAGATTACACACGGCAAGCGTCTTTTCAAGATGAGTCCTATCCATCACCACTTTGAAATGTGTGGCTGGAGCGAGGTGAAGATTGTCGGTGTATTCAGCGCCGTAACCGCAATTTTCGGTGCAATCGCTTTTGCACTTGCTTACTTCGGCGCATAAAATTGACGCAGAAATTTCCTTTGGGGCGAAAGTTACCGCCCTGCAAATTAATAATAAACTATAAGGGAGGAACGGTCTTTGGCTCCACAAAAAAGAATGATGCTTAAAGCTGATGTGAACAGAATATATGATGAAGAGGTTTACTCGGAGCAGAAGATCAGGGAAGAAAAGTTTTTTGTCCGTCCTTCTCGTCAGAGAAAGATGAAAAAAGGAAAATGGTTTTCTGTCGGCATGGGACTTGACCTTCCGTTTTGTATAATCATTCTTGTTCTTCTTACAATCGGAATGATTATGATGTTTTCTGCAAGCTATGCCTACGCTTATTACAATCAGGGCGACAGCTATTATTATTTGGTAAGACAGCTTATTTTTGCCGTTGTCGGCATAGCGATAATGTTTGTCCTTTCATTTTTCAATTACAATAAACTCCACAAGATTGCACCGATTGTTTTGGCAATCTCGTATTTGTGCCTGCTTGTGGTTCTTGTACTGCCCGGTTCAGAGGGCGTAAAAAGATGGATTCCTCTCGGAGTTTTCAATATCCAGCCTTCCGAAATTGCAAAGTTTGCAATAATCCTTTTCTTTTCACATTGGTGCAGTAAATACTATAATAAGATGCAGTTCGCCCGTTACAGCGTTCTGCCCGGTATAATAATTTTTGGTTCAACGGCACTCCTGCTGTTTCTTGAACCTCACTATTCAGGTATCGTAATTATCGGTATTCTCTCTGTTGTAATGCTCTACATCGGTGGTATGCAGACAAAGTACCTCGGAATAGGTCTTGGCATTATCGTTGCGGTTGTTCTTGCACTTGCTGTCACCAACAACCTGTCCTATGCTATGAGCCGTCTTGACGGTTGGGGTCAGGCTCTTGAATATACAACAGACGAAATGTGGTGGACCACATATCAGACACGAAATTCACTCTATGCAATCGGTTCGGGCGGACTTTGGGGTCTTGGCCTCGGTCAGTCCAGAATGAAATACCTTTACATTCCTGAACCGCAGAACGACTTTATCTTTGCTGTCGTTGTTGAGGAACTCGGTCTTGTCGGTGCTTTGATGATTCTTTTGATTTTTGCGCTTCTTGTATGGAGAGGTATTACACTTTCACTTCGTGCAAAGGATAAGTTCGGCAAGCTCCTCGGTATTGGTCTTACTTCACAGATTGGTATTCAGGTTGTGCTGAATATCCTCGTTATCACAGACTGGTTGCCTAACACAGGTATCAGCCTTCCGTTCTTCAGTTACGGCGGTAGTTCGCTTATTATGTTGCTTGCTCAAATGGGACTTGTGCTTTCAATTTCCAGAACCGCAAACATTGAAAGACAGTAATTTTTAAAATAGTTTTCTTCTGCATAAGTTTTGCAGAATTTTCAAAAGAAAGGTTAGAAAATTATGAGAGTATTGCTTGCAGGCGGCGGCACGGCAGGTCATATTAACCCTGCTCTCGCAATAGCCGGATATATAAAGAGTAAAAGAAACGATGCCGAGTTTTTGTTCATCGGCAACCGTGGCGGAATGGAGCAAAGGCTAGTTCCGCAGGCAGGTTATGAAATTAAGTCAATCACTATCAGCGGATTTAAGAGAAGTTTTTCTCCGAAGAGTATGATTGAAAATGTGAAAACCGTTTCAAGAACATTTACCTCTTCAAGAGAGGCAAAGAAAATCATCGCTGAATTCAAGCCTGATATCTGTATCGGAACAGGCGGATATGTTTCGGGCCCTGTTATCAGAACAGCCGCAAAAATGGGTATTCCGTGCATTATTCATG
>CACXEX010000226.1 GCA_902766775.1 uncultured Ruminococcus sp.
AAAGCAGAAAATAAGACACGATGCAACTTTCAGGGCAACAGGCTACGATATAGATGATTCAGCCCTTACCATTGCAAAGAAGAATGCAGAGATTGCAGGAGTTGCTGACAGAATAACTTTTGCAAATCGTGATATCAAGGATTTTGAGCTCGAGGACGGCTTTCAGACGATCATCACAAATCCGCCATACGGCGAACGATTGCTTGATGTAAAATCAGCCGAAAAGCTGTATGCGGTTATGGGCGAGCACTTTAAAAGAATGAAGGGTAAAAGCTACACCATTATAAGTCCCGATGACGATTTTGAAAAAATCTTCGGCAGAAAGGCTGACAAACGCCGCAAACTTTATAACGGAACGCTGAAATGCCAGCTTTATATGTATTTTAAATAATTTCAGCTTTGATGTAACAGTAAAAAACAGTTGATTTTCTTTCATATTTATAGTATGATAGAAGGCGATGACAAAATTTAAGGAGGTATCACAGTTGGACGAGAATAAAGAAATTCTTGCTTCTGAAAACGAGGCAGAAAACACCAACACAGATACAACAGCAGAAACAACAGAAAATACAACAGTCGCTACTGAAGAACCCACAGAGAGCGAAGATATGTCTTTTGCTGAAACAGAGCTTGCTAATGAAAACGGTGAGACTGTTCCGCAGCCTAAGAAAAAGAGAGTTCTTCAGCTTCCCATCATTATCGGTATCGTAATTGTGGTAGTTGCGGCTATTACACTTTTCGTAATTAAGGGATTCTTTGATACAAGCATTGTAGGAACATGGGTTGAATCTGTTGATGTAACAGGCAACTCTTCATCAGCTGATGAGGCGTCAAAGATTGATGTTTATTACACATTCAACAGCGACAACACACTTGATTACAGAATCGGTTCAATGGTATGGAACGGTACATACACAGTTTCAACAGATGATTCAGGTAACCAGACTCTTGCAATGACACTCAACGGCAACGAAACAAGCTGTAACTACTCTGTTTCAGGCAATATGTTCTCGGGCAGAACTCTTGAACTCACTACTTCAACAGCAACAAATAAGGTTGAACTCAAGTCAGGCTCTGAGGTTAAGCCGGAATTGAAGGTTGATAAGGACTTTAAGGCTGACAAGAAAATCACCGGTTCGTGGACTTATGATAACGGTTATGCTAAGATGACATACAAGTTCAATGATGATGGTACTGTTGAAATCAATCAGTCAGACTCACTCAATGTTGACGGTACTTACTTAATCAAGGACGGTACAATCATCATCAAGTATTATTACACAGATGAGATTGAAATGGATGTTGCTTATTCCGTAGAAAAAGACGGACTTAAGCTCAACGACATTCTCTATACAAAGGATGACGGTTCTGCAAAGGCTACAACAGCGGCAGTAACTGAGGCGGCTACAGAGGCAGCTACAACTTCAGCAAAGTAAATCGTTTGAACTTTAACGCAGGGCAACGGCAGATTATCTGCTGTTGCCTTTTTAAAAATACAATAATATGAGGAGGATTAATATGACACCGCAGGAAGAATTTATTGAAATCTACAACAAATACATAACAAGACAGGGTGCTGACGAACTTCTTGAATGGCTCAAAAGAACCGATTTCTTTACTGCACCTGCAAGCTCCAAATATCATTGCGCTTGTGAAAACGGACTTGTAATGCATTCCGTCAGCGTTTTTAATACAATGATGGAAAAGCACTATGACGAAGAAACCGATAATATCGAAAGCTTTGCAATCTGCGGACTTCTTCACGATTTGTGCAAGGCACAGTTCTACAAGGTTTCAAGCAGAAATGTCAAAAACGAAAAAACAGGTCAGTGGGAAAAAGTTCCTTACTATGCAATCGAAGACCAGTTTCCATACGGACACGGTGAAAAATCAGTTTTTCTCATTGAACGCAAAATGCACCTCAAAATTGACGAGGCTATGGCAATTCGTTGGCATATGGGCGAGTTTGGTGACAAAAACAGCAACACAATCAGTCAGGCATATGACAAATATCCGCTTGCCGTAAAACTCCACCTTGCAGACCTTGAATCAACCTTCCTCCGTGAAAAAGGCACTTCACAGGTCAACAATAGATAATTTGTCACAGAGCATTTCACTGATTTAAATATTTTTAATACAGTTGCAGATACTTATTTTACCGATAAAACTATGATATGGGGAAACCAAAATGGATTTTATAACAGCACAACGCCGTGCCCAAGAGCTTACAAAACAGCTTGAATACCACAACAACCTTTACTACAATCAGGATGAACCGGAAATTTCCGACTATGATTACGATATGCTTATGCGTGAACTTGAGAATATCGAAAAGGAATTTCCGTCACTCAAATCACCTATGTCACCAACGAATCGTGTCGGTGGTAATGCGGGAGAAAAATTCTCTCCTGTTACTCACGAGGTTGTAATGGAAAGTCTTCACGATAGCTTTTCACACGAAGAACTCCGTGAATTTGATGCAAGAGTGCGTGAAACCGTACCAAATGTACGCTATGTTGTTGAGCCTAAATTTGACGGACTTTCCGTATCATGTGAATATCAAAACGGCGTATTTGTTAGGGGCTCAACTCGTGGTGACGGTTCTGTCGGTGAAGATGTAACGGAAAATCTTATGACAATCAAGAGCCTGCCAAAGCGTATTCCAAATGCACCCGAATATCTTGAAGTTCGTGGTGAGGTTTATATGTCGTTCAAATCATTTGACGCACTCACTCGCAGACAGGAAGAGAACGAGGAGAAAACATTTAAAAATCCACGAAATGCCGCCGCAGGTTCACTCCGTCAGAAAAATGCAAAAATAACCGCACAGAGAAGTCTTGATATATTCGTGTTCAACATTCAGCAAATCAGAGGAATGACGATTGAAAGCCATATTCAGGGACTCGACTATCTCACGGAACTTGGCTTTCCAACTGCATTTTATAGTGTTTATGATAATATTGATGAGGCAATTGAGGAGATTGAACGCATAGGAAATATGCGTGGCAAGCTTGATTACGCAATTGACGGCGCTGTTGTCAAGGTTGACAACTTTGCAAGCCGCCGACTTCTCGGCAGTACCGCGAAATATCCGAAATGGGCAGAAGCATACAAGTATCCGCCAGAGGAAAAGCCTACAAAACTTCTCAATATCGAAATCAATGTCGGCAGAACAGGTGTGCTTACTCCTGTCGGCAACTTTGAGCCTGTACTCCTTGCCGGAACAACAGTAAGCCGTGCCACACTCCACAACAAGGATTTTATTGACGAAAAAGGCATTTGCGTAGGCGATACGGTTATAATCAGAAAAGCGGGCGAGATTATTCCGGAAGTTCTGTCAGTTAAGGAACACGCAGAAAATGCCGTGCCGTTTGAATTTCCGTCAGTATGCCCGTCATGCGGTAACCCAGTTACACGCGATGAGGGAGAGGCGGCAATCCGTTGTACAAACACAGACTGTCCCGCACAATTGACAAGACACCTTATTCACTTTGTAAGCCGTGACGCAATGGATATTGACGGACTCGGTCCTGCAATTCTCGAACAGCTTTCAGACGAAGGACTTGTAAAATCTCCGGCCGACCTTTACAGACTTAAAGCAGAAGATATTTCAAGCCTTGAACGCAAGGCTGAAAAATCCGCACAAAATCTTATTTCTTCAATAGAAAAATCAAAAGAAAACGAACTTTTTAGACTTGTTTTTGCTCTCGGAATCCGCAACATAGGTCTTAAAGCCGCAAAAATAATCTGCGAAAACTTTGCAACTATTGATGACATTATGAATGCAAAGGCTGAGGACTTTGAAAAGATAGACGGTTTCGGTGCTGTTATGGCAGAAAGCCTTGAAAATTATTTTTCACTTGACGGCACAAAAGAGCTTATCGCCGACCTTAAATCACTTGGACTGAAAATGAAACCATCCCAGCCGAAGAACACAGGCGGTCTTTTTGAGGGGAAAACCTTTGTCCTCACAGGCACACTTCCCACAATGACAAGAAGTGAAGCTTCAAAACTCATTGAACAGAACGGCGGCAAAACAAGTTCGTCGGTTTCAAAAAAGACTTCATATGTTTTAGCAGGCGAAGATGCCGGCAGTAAACTCACCAAAGCCCAAACCTTAGGAATTACAATAATTTCCGAAGAAGAATTAAAAGAAATGCTTTCAATGGAATAATTACAATAAAAAATTTTCAAATCCTCCGATTTATGTCGGGGGATTTTTTTATGCCCTTTTGACATATGGCGGTGCTTGTCTGCATAGTATTTATTGTACAAACTCTTTTGGGAGGAATTTAAAATATGCTTGCTGAACAAAACGAAAAGAGATT
>CACXEX010000227.1 GCA_902766775.1 uncultured Ruminococcus sp.
ATTGATGATTTCTTCATCAGTTCCGCTATACTTATCGGGACATTTTTCGTTGATGTAACCGACAGCGAGCGCATCTCTGATTTCCTTGTAAGCATTAGCCTCAACCTTGAGAGCCTTTTCATAAGCGGCAAGCGCCTTTTCGTTCTTTGCAATCTCGGGTGGAGTTACAAAATCAAACTTTGTGCCGTCAACATAACGCTGCGACTGCTGGCTGTAAGATGCAATTCTGTGGCGAACAAGCTGATGTGAACAAGCTCTTGAAATGCCCTCAATGCCAAATGTAAAGTATGCGTGTTCAGTCGGGCTTGCGTGACCGAGGCTTGCAAGCATATCAATAAATGAGGAAGTTTTTTCCTCGTCAAGACCTTCTCTTATATCTTCAATGCCTGACGGTGAGTAGCAAAGCTTTGCCGCCATTGCAACCGTCTGCTCAGGGTTAGGTGTGTGTGTAAGGAGCGTTACCTTTATTGCCATTTTTCGTTTTCATCTCCTGTATTCGATAAACTAATTCATAATTTCCCATATTAAGATTTATTATAGCATTATTCTTTAGTCTTTTCAATGGTAAAAACAGATAATGTAGTCTCCACCATTCGTGAAGATAATTTGTAATGCGAAAAGCATATCAGTATATTGTGATTGCATATTTAAACGCATATGTTTTGATTTTATGAAATTTATGTAGCCAAATTTGTACGCATTGTGTGCGTTGCCACGAACAGGAGAACAGAGTTCTCACCTATGATTGGTTTGGTTGTACAATCAAATTGCAAACAATACCTTTGCGGCATTTAGGCACTTAAAAATTATATTTATCACAAATTTTGTGCGATTACTTGCGGGCGGATAATATCTGCCCATCGCCCTACGAATTATGAATGAAAAGTAAACCGCCCCCGACAGTGCATGCGCTGACGAGGGCGGTTTGGTTTTACAAGGGGTTTCTGGAAGTCATATCACTAAAATCAGTTGTTTTTAGGTGTTTTACTGTAATAGATATCTTTGTTAAGGCAGTGCTCTTTTGCACAAACGATAACATTGGTAGCGGCGTCACCGATAACATTAAGGGTGATAACAGCCATACCGGGGAGGTAGTTCATAGCGAGGATGAGTGAGTAACCAATCATACAAAGCTCTGAGTTCATACCGAGACCCATCATTACAACATAAACCATTGTTGTACCTGCAACAGGGATTGCCGGAGTACCGACTGCTGTGCAGATTGAGAGGAATGCTGTAAGGCAGAGGGTTGCAGGAGTAATCTCGATGCCTGCGGCTGTGCCGATGAATGTGATGGCAATCATATGCATTGCGGTTGTACCGTTCATATTGATTGTCATACCTGTCGGAAGAACAAAGCTGCTGATTTCTTCGGAGCAACCGAGTTCATTAATACAGGTTTTTGTATTGAGAGGGAGTGTTGCGGCAGAAGAGTTTGTTGCTGCTGCAAACATTCCGATTTTAGCTGCTTTTTTGAGGAAGATGAATGGGTTAAGACCTGTTGTGATGAAAATACCGATTGGATAAATTGTGCAAACAAGAACGAGGCTTACAACAATTGTTACAACAATCCACATCATTGTAGGTGAAATGTACTCAACGCCGTAAACTGCAAGAGCTCTTACGATCATACAGAAAATTGCAATAGGAGCAATCTTGTTGATGAGGAAGTTGAGGAACATCTGAACGATGTCGTTGATGTTTTCAAAAACTCTCTTGAGCGGAGCTGCCTTCTCACCCATCTTTGTCATACAAAGGCCAAAGATGATTGCAATAACAACAACGCAAAGAATTGTGTTGTTAGATGACATTGCATTAATCATATTGCTTGGAACAGCGTTAACAATTGTAACGAGCGGGTTGTAACCCTCCATTGTAACGATGTCCTGAGCCTGCTGTGCAGGAAGATTAACTGTGAACCAACCAAGGTTCTTTGCAAGGTATGCTGCTGCGCCTGCGAGGGCTGCTGCAACTATATAGAAGCAAAGATATGATGCAAAAGTTTTGCCTGCGATTCTGCCGAGCTTTTTCGGGTTTGCAAGGCTGCAAAGTGCAAGCGTTAATGAGCAAAGAACGAGAGGAACAATCATCATCTGAAGTCCCTTCATAAACAGCTGACCTATAATATAGAACAAGCCGAGTCCTTCGATATCCTTTGTTGCGGTGATGTCCTGGAATAAGATTGCGTCAACAACATTCCAAACACTTTCGCCGTCTGTTCCCGTAACCGCACTTTTAATCAGCAGACATATAAATCCGACTACAAAACCTGCGACAACGGCAATCATCATTTTTTTGACAATTGAAGCTTTTTTCTTCTCCTTTTGATTTGTCATTTTTACATCTCCTTATCTGTGAATTTGGGTAACCCCTTTATTGCGGATTCACTGAATCAATTGCTTATCAAGATTATCTGCACATCTTAATGACATATTTTATCAGCGTTTCCTTAATGTGACAGGAACCGTTTCCGATTGGTTTCCCGTCTGCAAAAATAACCATAATTCATAGAATTTCCAAAGCAATATACAAAATAATATCGTTTTTAAAAATTCAACTCAGATTTAACAATGCTATCCAATAACAATAAAAATATTTTAAATGCGTTCTCAAAACTGTTAAATCTGCTAAAGTTTTGACAGCGCAAAAGCTCCTGCCATTTTTGATTAAAAAGAACAGGAGCTTTAATGGGTAAAATTATAAAAAGCGCTCACACAAACTGAGTACCGGACAAGGCAAATCAGTACATCAGTTTTATATTCATCTGATCACAAAAATCTAACCACTCTTGTGACGGTTTCTCGTCTGTAATCAGATAATCGATCCTATCCCAATCCAAAAAATTAACAAATGCAGTATGGTTGAATTTTGAATGGTCTGCAAGTAATACCACACATCCGGCACGGCTTGCCATTTCAGACTTCAAGTCAGCCTCACCCTCCGATGAATCAGTGATGCCTCTTTCCATATCAAGTCCTTTGCATCCGAGGAGAACAAGGTCAACATTATACTTGTACATCGCCTCTTTTGCGGGATTTCCGTAGAAAGAACGTGTCTTTTCATCATAAAGTCCGCCTGTTGAAACAAGCTTCATTTTACAATTGTCGAGTTCCTGAAAAATCTGCGCGGAGAAAGTAATCGCCGTAAGATTTTCGTTATCCTTAAAGAGCTTTACAGCCTCAAGAACCGTTGTGCTGTTGTCAATCATCATTGTGTTCACTCCGATGAATTTGTCAACAAGCAACTTAGCAATCTTCTTCTTGCCCTCAAGGTTAATCCCCTTGCGCTTGAAGAAATGAACTCTGTCGTTCTGAGCTGTTGTATTGAGAACAGCTCCGCCGAAGGTTCTGGTGATGATACCGTCACTCTTCAACTTTTCAAGGTCACGCCTGATAGTTTCTTCGGTAACATTATATATTCTGCTCAAGTCCGAAACGAAAACTTCGCCTTCGGTTTCAACTTTTTGTCTGATTTCGTCAATTCTTTTTGCCATAAACTTTGCCCTCAACTTTTATTACATTCTAACATAATTATCAACAAAAGTAAAGGGAATTCGACTATTTTTACAACGATTTAAGGAACGATGAAATCTATTCAACGGTTCCTTGACAATTGGGAACGGATTCCTTCACCCAATACACAATGTGTATTAAAGTATCTCCCTTAATTATTTGTCGATTGCTTCAACCATGTCACGCATCATTGCAACATCGGCGGGATCAAGTTCAAGCTCTGCTGACTTAACATTCTCTTCAATCTGTCCTACTGTTGTTGAACCGCTGAGAAGGTTAATAAAGTCGCCCTGAGCAAGAATCCAAGCGAGAGCAAGGTTAGCAATTGTGCAGTTGTATTTTTCGCAAAGCGGCTTCCACTGATCCATAACATCCATAGCCTTCTGCATATTCTCGGGCTGGAACCATTTCTTAGGAATCTGTGCGCCGACAGGCTTGTAATCTCTTGGGAATGTACCTGAGAGAAGTCCCATTTCGAGTGGTGAATAAGCCTGAATTGTAACACCGTTCTCACGGCAGCAAGGAATGATTTCGTCCTCAATGCCACGGTCAAGGATTGAATACTTAGCCTGAACGATGTCAAGTTCACCCCACTTGAGGTATTCCTGAATCTGCTTAATGTCAACATTTGCAGCACCGATAGCTTTGATTTTGCCCTGAGCCTTAAGGTCGTTGAGAACATCCATAGTCTTCTGAATCGGAACATAATACTCGCTGCCCTCGATTGACTGCCAGTGTGTCATATATACATCAACATAGTCTGTACCCATTCTCTTGAGTGATTCTTCAATCTCTCTCTTGATTGAGTCGCTGTTGAGGTTTTTATAAAGCTGAATGCCGTTTACCTTGTTGAAAAGGTCGCCCTTCATCTCCTGATCCCATGTAACACCGCACTTTGTGATGATTACAACATCCTTACGGTTCATACCTTCAAGAGCTTTACCGAGGATTTTTTCGCTGTTACCGAAGTTGTAACCCGGAGCTGTGTCGATGAGGTTTACACCGAGCTTTGGAGCCTCACGGATTGTGTCAATAACAACCTGAAGGTCATGGTCGCCGCCCCATGCAGAGCCGCCGCCGATTGACCAGGTGCCAAGTCCCATTCTTGAAATATCAATGCCTGTTTTGCCAAGCTTCATAGTCTTCATTTTGCATCTGCCCTTTCTTTAATGTTTTAGTGGGGGTTCCGCCCTGCGTCCTTTCGGACACAGGGCTTAATGTCACAGATTTATTACTATTACAGGATATAATCTTTTTTATACTTTTCGAGCATTTCTTCAACCATTTCCTTGTTCTGAACGCCTGTTGTTGCGCCTACATACTGAACAGAAATAGCTGCTGTGCAGTTAGCATAGATACCGCAGTCACGGATATCTTTGCCCTGAAGAAGTGCCGAAATAAAGCCTGATGCAAAGTTGTCGCCGGCACCGATTGTGTCGATTGCGGTCACGCCCTTGCAGGCAGGAACAATCATTGCCCCTGCGGCATTGCGGATATAGCATCCACGCTTGCCTATCTTCATAACTACATTCTTTACGCCGCACTCAAAGAGTTTGTCGGCAACCTTAGCTTCTTCGGTTTCGCCTGTCATAAGGCAAGCCTCGTCAAAGTTCGGGAAGAAGTAATCTACATAGCTTAATGCTTCTCTGATATCGTCAAGAGTCTCACCGAGTCTTGGCTTTATCATATCGGCGGTAATTGTCATACCTGCCGCCTTTGCCTCTTTAAAAATTTTTACAAGTGTCTTGCCGTCAAGGAGAGGGCAGTTAAAGATACTTGCGAGGGAAAGGATTTTTGCCTGCTTCATTTTATCAAAGTCAACATGCTCAATGTTTTCTTTCCACAAGCTGCCATTGCGGTTTGTAACAAAGGTTCTTTCACCGTCTTCGGTAACAAGACCAATGTTCATTGAGGTGTCGATATTCGGGTCAATCTTGATGCCTTCAACATCTATGTTATCCTTCTTGCAGGAACGAAGGATAAACTGACCGGCAGCGTCATCACCGATACAAGCGATAATGCCTGTTTTAAAGCCGAGACGGCTGATGATTGTTGCCTCGTTCATTGCGTCACCGCCGACAGACATTGCGATTCTGTCAACCGGATATGACTCGATATCAAAAATATCTCTTGATACCGGACGAAGAGGAATGTCAACTACTGCTGCGCCAAGACAGATAACATCAAGTTTTTTCTCTGTACCACTCATATTACTCATCTGCTCTGCCGTCATCGCCAAAGAGCTTAATCTTGTACATTGCGCGCTCTTTAACAGCCTTTCTTACTTCACGCTCAAGAGCAAGGAACGGCTCGTCCTTGTGAGCATTAACAGCTTCCATAGCAGCCTGGCAAAGCTCTGTGTGAATGTTGATTTTAGCGATACCGAGTGAGATAGCCTTTTTAATGTCCTCATCACCGATACCTGATGCACCGTGGAGTACGAGCGGAACATCTACTTCTTTAGCAACTGCCTCGAGTACATCGAAAGCAAGCTTTGGCTCTGAAGAATATACGCCGTGAACATTACCGATTGCAACTGCAAGTGAGTCACAGCCTGTTCTCTCAACGAATTCCTTAGCCTTTGTAGGATCTGTGTACTTGTACTCTGAGAGTGCCTCTTCATATACTGTTTCGTTACCTACATGACCAAGCTCAGCCTCAACAGGAATGTTGTAAGCGTGGAAGTAGTCAACGCATCTCTTGATTTCAGCAACATTTTCTTCATAAGGAAGAGCTGATGCGTCACGCATTACTGAATTCATGCAGTGATTAACAGCGTTCTGAAGAATTGTCATATTTCTGCCGTGATCCCAATGCTCAATTACAGGAACAGTAGCTTTCTTTGCCATTGAATCCATCATGTAGCAGAAGTCTTCAAAAGAAGTGTTGCCTGTGAAACCTGTACCGAATGAAATAATAATTGGAGCACGGAGCTCTTCGGCTGCGTCAATAACACCCATGAGCATTTCTGCATTCCATACATTGAAGTGAGGAATAGCGTAGTGTCCCTCTGTTGCCTTCTTTTCCCAATATCTGATATCTGATAACATTTTAATCACCTTTCCTTATGAAAATTTTTAATAAATCTGTGTATATCAGTCGGCTACCTTGATAACGCCCTTAACCATATTGGCTTTCTTTTCGGGGTCGATAGCGTCCATAAATGCCTGCTGAACATCTTTGTAATCATAGATGTTTGTAACCATATCTTTAACATTGAACTTGCCGCTTGCAATTGCTTCAATTGTCTGCGGGAAGTTGTTGCAGTAACGGAATGATGTCTGAATAGTAACTTCACGGTTAATCTTGAGGAAGTCAATCGGAACAGGTTTTGACTGTGTGCCGACCATCATAATCTTACCGCCTCTTGCAACGATCTGAACAGCCTGCTGAGCTGTGAATACAGAACCTGCTGTTTCAAATACGAGCTCGCAACCGTGGTCACCGAAATATTCGGGTGAACGGAGAACAGCAACTGTATCCTGCTCTTTGCCGTTGATAACTCTGCTTGCGCCAAGCTTTAATGCAAGGTCAAGACGATTCTGCATAATATCAACAACGGTGATGTCTGTTGCACCGAGGCTCTTACAAGCCTGAAGTACCATAAGACCGATTGTACCGCCGCCGAGGATAACGATGCTCTTACCAAGCTGAGCGCCGCCGAGGATTGCTGCGTGCATACCAACTGCTGCCGGCTCAACGAGAGCTGCTTCCATTGTTGTCATACCCTCAGGAATGTGGTATGTCCACTCTTCGGGATGTGTCATATACTGTGTGAGTGCGCCCTTGTAGTTAGGCTGTGTAGCCATAAAGTCAACATCAGGACAGATGTTGTATCTGCCTGTACGGCAGTATTCGCATTTGTCATCCGGAACACCGGGTTCGATGAGAACCTTGTCGCCTACTTTGAACTTTGTAACCTTTGAGCCAACCTTTACGACCTCGCCTGCAACCTCATGGCCAAGACCGATTTTCTGGTTAGGATCCTTAGGTGGGATAAAGGGACCAAATTCAAATCCGTGAATATCAGAACCACACATTCCGACATATTCAACTTTCATAAGAATTTCATGATCCTTTGGCTCCGGAACGGGACATTCCTGAATTTCAAACTGCTTTGGAGTAACTAAGATAGCTTCTGAATTTTTCATAATAATCTCCTGCACTTTCTTTAGAATAATTTATTTAAGCATTTGCACCCGATGTGCTTTCTGCGTATGTTCAAATTTAATTGCCTATGATTAAAAGATTTATGGTTTAGTGGTTAAAAATTTAAAGGTAAAATTTTGAATGTTTTAAAATTGCTGTATTTTGTATTTCTGTTTCATTGTTGAATTTTAGTTTGCGGTGCCCGATGCACTCAGGCACCGCACCTAAAATTTCTGGTTGTATGTATTAGAGGGCTTTGCAGAATTACTCTACATCACCGATGTCCTCAACGGATTCACCTCTGGTTTCAACACCGAGGAAGATAACTGCAACAGCGATGATAGCTGCAACAATTGCAAGAAGGATAAACACTGCACCTGA
>CACXEX010000228.1 GCA_902766775.1 uncultured Ruminococcus sp.
CCGTTGAGTATCTTAAAGAGAGTTGTTTTACCGACTCCGTTAGCTCCGATAAAGCCCACCTTATCTCTTTCTTCAACATCAAACGAAACATCGGTAAAAAGGTTTCTTTCGATAAAAGTCATTGTAAGATTTCTTACTGATAATGCCGGCAAAACATACACTCCCTTTCAAATTTGCTACCCCTTATTGTACATTAAAATCGACAAAAGAGCAATACAAAATTGAAAATATGCCACAGGTTTACAAGGGCATAGGACACAATTCCGACTGTTAAAAGCATTTCGGCTGTTTTGCTCCTGCCGATTTCGGCAAGTTTGTAGATTAATGCACAACCAAAAATAAGCACAAGCGGCAAGATTCCTTTGATTAGCAATGTGAGCCAAAAGTTCTCAAGCACAGGCTGCATAACGGGATTTGCCTCAACAAAATGTCCGCTGCCGATGAGCGCCTCGGTGCAAATCCAGTCAACAATGTTGAGAAAATAAAGCAGTCCGAGTTTGTAATAAAACGAACGGCTTTCGTGACTTTTTTCATTGCCGATATTATTGACATCAGATTCATTTGCCGATTTCAGATTAAACACAACAGTTTTTTCAAGTTCAGCTTTTTCTGTCATACACAACACCTCAACGGTATTTTCTCCCGCAGAGAATGTTATATTCACGCAAAAGAAAAGAGCCTCCTTTCGGAAGCTCATAATGAAAACGAATTATTCAAAGTTAATGTCGCCGTCATATTTCTTTTTGAAAAGCTCAAATACCTTGTTAAGAGTATCTTCGTCATTAATGCTGACATACTCCTCTGTTTCTTCGTCAATCTGATTAATCTGAAGAATAACAACCTCGTCCGCATCTTCGTCATTTTCGATGAGAACGATGTACTCTGTACCCTCAAACTCAATTACATCAAGAAATTCAAATTCAATTTCCTGACCGTTTTCATCCTCAAGAGTGATGAGCATACCCTGATCTTCTTCGTTCATAATCTCGTCTTTTGTATCTGCCATAGCGTATTCCTTTCCGAATGCGTTGAACGCCTCATAAAATAAATTAAGTTTAGTATAACCCAAAACATCGGTAAAATCAACACTTTATTTGTAAAGAAATTGCTAAAAGTTATTTTATCTTGCTATGGCAAAACTTATTTTTCAGACATACAAAGTTTTCTTTTGTTTTTGTTCAGATCGGGGATTTTCAAAAACGCTGTTATCAGAATTCCGATTACGGTTATAATGCCGAGTAACGGCAATGAACCTACGGAAAGTGTCGGCAACTGCAACAGATTTGAAAAGATAATTACCGCTCCGAAAAAGCCGAGTGCCGAGATAACCGTGAGCGAAAGTCTGAACGGATTAAACGGCATACTTGCCTTTGCAACACCGATAAGGCTGATTACACCGACTGCAAGGTACATAATCAAACAGCTTTGCTCTGAGCCGATTCCGAGTTTTGGCGATACGATGTATGAAATAAAACAACACACAAAAATTGCTATGCTGTTCGGCAAAGCCGAGGCTATTGCGGAATTAAGGAACGAGCCTCTGATTTTTGTATCATTTTCTTCAAACGACATAAAGAATGCGGGGAATCCCTCGATTACGGCATCAATAAGCGTTATTTGAATCGGTATGAACGGAAAATCAATGTTGAGCAAAAGGCAGAGTATTGAAAGCAAAACCGAATAGATTGTTTTTATAAAGAAAACTCCTGCTGATTTTGTTATGTTGTTCACAACTCGTCTGCCCTCTGAAATGACATTTTTCAGAACTGCAAAATCCGAGTCGAGCAGTACAAGCTGTGCGGTCTGTTTGGCGGCATCACTGCCGTTGCCCATTGCGGCTGAACAATCAGCCTGTCGCATTGCAAGCAAATCGTTCACACCGTCACCCGTCATTGCAACCTTGTGACCTTTTTTCTGCAAAGCTGAAATAATAAGCTGTTTTTGCTTTGGAGTAACTCTGCCGAAAACAGTGTATTTATCTGCAATTTTTTCTACGCTGTCATCGGGCACAAGGCTCATATCAACGAATTTATCGTAATTTTTCACACCCGAAGATTTTGCAACAGCGGCTACCGTTGACGGGTTGTCGCCCGAAATTATCTTGACATCAACTTCTTGATTGTAAAAATAATTTATAGTTTCTCTTGCGTTTTTTCTTACGGAATCCGAAATCACAATTGTTCCGACCACTTCAACATTTTGCAAATCGGATTGATTGTTGCACAAGCCTGCAAAGATGACACGCTTTCCGTCAGCCATAAGTTTTTTGATATTTTCGGGAACTGTTTTACACAATTTTTCGGGAGCACCGATTACAAAAGTTTTGCCGTTGTCAAAGGTTACCGATGAATACTTTCGCTCCGATGAAAAAGCAACGCTTGAAACAACGCTATATTTCTGATTGATTTTTTTGATATAGCTCTTAAAATATTCTTTTAACGCATTATATGTTGAATTCGTATCATCCGTGCCGTTGATGTATGCCTCCATCAGCTTTACAAATTCTACATTGTCAACGCTTGTTGTAACATCGCACACGGCAAGCTTACCGTCAGTAAGAGTGCCTGTTTTGTCAAGGCATACAACATCACAATGAGCAAGATTTTCAAGGGAATGAAGTTCCCTTACAAGCACATTTTTCTTTGACAATCTAACAACACCTGCGGCAAGGCCTATGCTGATGAGAAGTACAAGACCTTTCGGCAACATTCCGAGCAATCCTGCCGAAGTTGAAACAACAGCAAGGTCAATCGGTTCGTTTCTCAGGAACACCGCCTGAATAAGCATAAGAATTCCGATAGGAACAATGAAAAAGCCTGTCAATCTTGTGACCTTTTTCATTGATGAAAGAAGTTCCGACTTGCTCTGACGGGTTTTCTTTACCTCATCAACCATTTTTGATGCAAAACATTCGGAGCTGTCGCACACAGCCGTTGCCGTACATTTTCCCGATACAACGGTACTGCCCGACATAAGCTTGTCCCCCGACTTTTTAATCACGGGTTCGGACTCGCCTGTAAGATTTGATTCGTTAACTTCAAGCGAACCCGAACGGAGAATAGAGTCGGTGCAGATTACCGAACCACTTTCAAACAAAAGGCAATCGCCCTTTTTTACGTTCTCAACTGAAACCTTGTATTCCTTGTTGTCACGCAGAATTTTAGCTGTCGGCTGTGACAACAGACTGAGCCTTTCAACCTGTTTTTTAGCCTTGATTTCCTGCACAATTCCCACTACCGTATTGATAAGGATAATGAGAATAAAGAACATATTTTTCCACGCACCGACAAACGCCAGTGCAATGGCTATCATCAGATTCAAAAGGTTAAACACCGTGCAGATGTTGTCACGCAGTATCTGCGAAATTGATTTTGTCGCTTTGTTCATATTAACACCTCAGTTGTTATTTCTGTCAATTGTACGAACAAGCGGCAAAAAGGTTGGCATAAAAAATCGGCTTTGCCAAATTTATTAGTAAAGCCGATAAAAGTTATTCTATTTTCTCTCCACAATGGTGACAATAGTTTTCATTTGCGGATGTTTTGCAACCGCATTTGGGACAGCGGTTGCCGAGCATTGAACCGCAATTTGAACAGTAGAGATTGTCACGATTCTGTGCCGAACCGCAAACATCGCAATTCACAAAATTTCTCTTATAAACTTTATATACAATCAGACCGACAAGGTTTGTTAAAAGACCTATAAGTCCCCAACAGAGCGGTGAAAACTTTGACCTTGCGGCATCACGGTACATCCACAACGCAACAAGTACCCAGTAAATTGCAAAGAACATTGCGGCAAGTGCCGATTCACATTTGATAGCCAACATTCCGAAGGGCACGGAAGTCGGAGCTGTGATAACATAAATTTTCTCGTTCTGATTGCGATTGTGTACGCAGTTCAGCATATAAACTGTCTTGTCGGAAATATTTTCTTCATAAAAACAATCCTCGTCAAACTCGTTGCGAATCTGACTGAAATCCCTGTTGAGTACAGACGAAACAAGAAATTCCGCCTTGTCCGTATATTTAAAAACAGCATCGTGATATTTTTCGCTGACAAAATATTTGCCGCCGTTGTCCCGTGTAAGAGTGAATTTATCTGTTGCAAACTGTGTATTCTTTGCCGAATGTAACACCTTATTTTTGGAATCAAGAACAAGGATATCGACAACATCCGATGATGAAGCCGCTGTGTCGTCAACCGCCTTGTAAAGCTCTGTTTCGCCCTTTTTAAGCGCATTGTCAAGAGTTGAATACTTTACCGCAAACGAAATCCGTTCACGATAAATCACCCCTACCGTAACCGCTCCCGAAATCAGGACAACGAGCGATACAATCACAAGCACTATTGCTATCTTTTTAAAGTTCCATTTTTCAAGCATTTTTTGCAGTCGGTTCATACTTTCTACCTCCGTTCACATTTATAATAGCGGGCAACAACACTATAACACATATGCACATGAACAATATCGGAGCAACAAATATTGCAAGTGAAATTCCGAGAATAACAAAAAGCACGGGAATTATCACGGCAGATATACACATAATGACAAAAAGTCTTGTCAGAATTCTGTCCTTTCTCTCGGATTTTATTTCCGCACATTTTTTATCAATTGAGGGTGTAAGGTTTTGAATTAACTTTTCAGCACCCATTATTTCATTTTTCATAAATGTTCCTCCTTTTCATTTGTTTTGAGCATTTTCCGAAGTTTAACCTTGCCGTCATGTATTCGACTTTTGATTGTTTTCGGCTGAACTCCGAACCGCTCCGCAATTTCTTTCAAGGTCAGATTTTCTTCATATTTTAATTTTATTGCAAGCTGTTGCTCATACGGCAACTTTTCCGATGCTTTCAAAAATTCTTCATATTCCATTTTAGTGATTATTTCATCAGACACATCGTTAAAATCCGTAAGCTGTAAATCGTCGTAATTTTCAACAACAACGCTGTTTTTCCGCATATTGTCAATGAAACAATTTTTTGCAATTGCAATCAGCCATGTACCGAAAGCAGTTTTTCCGTCACATTTAAAAAGCTCAATCTTTTGTATCATTTTCAAAAAAGTGTCTTGAGTGAGGTCCTCAGACAAATGCGTGTCTTTTGACATTTTCAGAAGAAAGCCGTAAACATACGGATAGTACAGGCGAATCAGCTTTTCAAAAGCGTCTTTTTCGCCCTTTTGACACCTTTTGACGAGTGCAATATTTTTCACGGCTTTCCCCCCTTTTGTCTTTTCATTAATTATACGATAAAAAAGGAGATTTGGTTGGAATTTTTTTAAAAATTTTTATCCTGTTAGAATTTGTAGAAATATGTAAAAAGAAGAAAACCCAAAAACAGCTGCGATTTCTCGCAGCTGTTTTTGGGTTTAGAAGTTTTGAAATTAACGTGAAAACCGTAGATATTTAAGTTAGTGTTTTCAGAATTAACCTACTTTGGCGTTACCTGTGTCGCCGAACATATTAAGTCTGAAAAGCTTGCTCTCGTCATTCTTGTTTTCGCAAATAATACTTGCTTCTGCAATCTTGCCGCCTTCAATAAGTCTTGTAAGACCAACAAGCTGGCAAAGCTTGCTGCGAAGATTGAGTCTGTCGCCTTCGCTTGTAACGAGATATACATTGCCCTCGCAGGTATCGAGCACGGCGAGGAATTCGGCTACATCAACATTGTGTAAACTAAGAATTGGTGTCATAAAATTTCCTCCATTCAATTCTTTAAAAATATAAAGTTTTGTTTTCGTGCGCCATTTACCATTTGGCAAAATCATGATCAATTTATCGACTATGTGATAATTCAATTTTACTCGAGTAAGGCTAATTGGAAATCAGCCG
>CACXEX010000229.1 GCA_902766775.1 uncultured Ruminococcus sp.
AACATAAGCATATTGCCTGCTTCGAGGTTTGGCTCGATGTCGTTCTTGTAAAGAGCTGCCTGCTTCTCATCGTTGATAAGAATCATAATAATGTCAGCCTGCTTAGCAGCCTCTGCTGATGTATATACCTTAAAGCCCTGTGCTTCAGCCTTTGCCCAGCTCTTGCTGCCCTTGTAAAGACCGATGATTACATCGCAACCTGAATCTCTAAGGTTGAGAGCGTGTGCATGACCCTGGCTGCCGTAGCCGATAATAGCAATTTTCTTACCCTTGAGAAGGTCAAGGTTGCAATCTGACTGATAGTAGATTGGCGCTGTCATGTTCTTTGTGTAGTCTTTCATATTAAAGTCCTCCTTACCGCAAACGCGGCATATAAATTAGAATATATGCTAACTGTAAGATTAAACGGAAACCGAGGCTGTGCCTTTATCAATGGCAACAGTACCTGTTCTTACAATCTCACGGATACCATAAGGCTTGAGTAAGTCAACAAGCGTGTTGATGCGGCTTGCACATTCACAGTACTCAACTGTAACTGACGAAGGTGATACATCAACGATTTTCGCCTGCATAATTTCAACCGTTTTGATAATTTCGGCTCTTTTTGAGGCGGCACAGTGAACCTTGATTAAAACAAGCTCACGGCTGATAAATTCGCCTTCGTTAAGCCTTTTTACCTTGATAACGGGGATAAGCTTGTTGAGCTGCTTTTCAAGCTGTTCAACAATATACTCGTCACCGTTTGCAACGATTGTGATTCGGGAAACTGACGGGTCTTGAGTAACACCTACTGCAAGTGAGTCGATGTTAAAACCTCTGCGAGAGAAAAGTCCCGAAATCTTTGAAAGAACGCCCGCCTGATTTTCAACAAGTATTGATAATGTGTATTGCATTTTATCACCTCATTAAATTGACGGAGTGTCGGGGTGAACATCGCAAACAAGAATGAACGGTTTTTCCGAATTAACAATACCCTTGATGATGTTCTCGGCTTCTTCATTTGAATGAGCCTCTGCGTGGTCAATACCATAAGCTTCGGCAATCTTCAAGAAGTCGGGGTCACCGTTGAGAATTGTTGCGGAATGTCTGCCGCCGTAGTGCTTGTCCTGAAGTTCACGAACCATTCCGAGTCGTGCGTTTTTCATAATGATGATTTTAATTCCAAGCTGATTACCTGCGATAGTTGCAAGTTCATTCAGCCCCATCTGGAAACTGCCGTCACCACAGATTACAATAACATCACGATCGGGTCTTGCAAACTTTGCACCGATTGCGGCGGGAATTGAGTAACCCATTGTACCCATACCGCCTGTTGTGAGGAATCTGCCCTCACGAATACGGAAGTTGTTTGCACACCAAATCTGGTTCTGTCCTACATCGGCAACAAGAATTGCCTTTGAACGGAACATTGCACTGAGGTGGCCGACAAGTGTTCTCGGTTCAACAAAGCCGTCAAATACGGGAGGTTCACGGTAAAGGTCTTTTTTCCAAGTCTTTACGGTTTCGCTCCACATTGTTGTAACTTTGTAATCGCCGATGTTGTCAAGCAACATATTGATGACATTTTTCATATCGCCTACAATCGGAATTTCTGTTTTAACATTCTTACCGATTTCAGCAGGGTCAATGTCAATGTGAATTACCTTTGTGTTTTCACTCATCTGGTCGGGAGCCGCAACAGCTCTGTCACCGAGTCTTGCACCGCATACAATGACGAGGTCAGCCTCGTGAAGAGCACGGTTGGCAACAGCCTTGCCGTGAGTACCGAGCATTCCGAGATAAAGCTCGTGCTCGCTGGGCATAACACCGATGCCCATCATAGTTGAAATAACGGGGATACCCGTAGTTTCTGCAAATTTTTGAAGTTTAAGTTTGATACCCGAACTAAGCACGCCGCCACCTGATACAATGACAGGACGCTTGCTTTCGTTGATAGCCTCAATAGCTTTCTTAACCTGAATAGCGTGTCCCTTTGTGTTCGGTTTGTAGCCGATAATGTTTACGCTTTCGGGATATTCAAAACTTTCAATTTCATTTTCCTGAATATCAACGGGAATGTCGATGAGTACAGGGCCGGGTCTGCCGGTTGAGGCAATGTGGAAAGCCTCTTTGAAAACTCTCGGAAGATCTTCCGTTTTGCTGACGAGGTAGCTGTGCTTTACAAACGGTTCACAAGCTCCCGTGATGTCAGCTTCCTGAAAGACATCTCTGCCGAGAAGGTCGGAACGAACCTGACCTGTAATGGCAACAATCGGAATAGAGTCCGTATAGGCGGTTGCAATACCTGTAATCAGGTTGGTTGCACCGGGACCGGAAGTTGCCACGCAGACACCGGGACGATTGCTGCATCTTGCATAGCCGCTAGCCGCATGAGCAGCGTTCTGTTCCTGACGAACAAGAATGTGAGTAATACTTGAGTCGTAAATCTTATCGTAAAACGGGCATATAGCCGCACCCGGATAACCAAAGACTATGTTAACGCCCTCGGCTTCCAAACATTTTACCATAATTTCAGCACCGCTGATCATTATGTTTTGTCCCTCCTATCCTTTTTTATTGTGAGCAAAGGGTATTTCTTATCATTCAGTATACCCTTTTGCTTTACCGCTAATTATACAATAAATACCTTAAAAAGTAAAGAGCAGTATTGCCCATAAATTAAATTTTTTGAAGGATTTTTAAATATTCTGTCATTGTCTGAAAAGGACATAACAAGCGTTTGACAATAAAAGCAAAATGCTGACCAAATAAGTATCTGTTTCGGGTTAGTTGCAAAAAAATTCCCGAACAGTTTTGGCTGTTCGGGAACGAAAATGATTGATGAGAAAATCAATATTTCTTTTTAAGTAATCTTGCGGCGATGAGTACGCAGACTACGCTGACGCCTGTGTCGGCGATAACTGACATCCACATCTGGGCAATGCCGAATGCGGCGAGGATAATTACAAGAGCTTTGATTGTGAGAGCAAATATGATGTTGCCCTTGACGGTATTCATAACGCTTCTCGCAATTTTAATTGCCTTTGGAAGTTGTTTGAGTGTGCCTGATGCGAGAACTGCATCTGATGCCTCAATAGCTGCCTCACTGCCGAATCCCATCGCGATACCGCAGTCACTTGCCGAAAGAACAGGTGCGTCGTTTATGCCGTCACCAACAAAGCAAGCCGCATTTGACTTTTCTTTTATGCCTTTGAAGAGTTCAAGTTTCTGAGCTGGAAGAAGTTCAGCGTGACATTCGGAAAGTCCAAGTTCGTTTTTAACATTTTCGGCTGGCTGCTGTCTGTCGCCTGTAAGCATTACAGTGTTCTTTACACCGAGTGCCTTAAGCTGTGAGATAACCTCTTTTGCCTCGGGTCTTACTGTGTCGCTGACATTGAGCGAACCGATAAGCTGGCCGTCATAGATTACGAAAACAGAATCGTCTTTGTTTGCAATCTTTTTCTGTTCGTCTGAAAGAATCTTTGAACCGCCGCACTGAATAGTTTTGCCGTTATAAACTGCGCTTGTACCGTGACCTGCACTCTCACTGTAATCGGAAAGTTCAGGGAGTTCAAGACCTTTTGCCTTTTCTCTGATTGCGGCGGCAATCGGATGGGCGGAATATTTTTCACTTGCAGCGGCAAGTGCGAGAACTTCGTCTGCACTGTATGAACCTATGGGATTAACTTTGTTTACACTTAATTTACCGCTTGTGAGTGTGCCTGTTTTATCAAATACAAAGCTGTCTGCTTTTGCAAGAGCCTCAACATATTTGCCGCCCTTGATGAGTACGCCGACTTCAGATGCCGCACCGATACCGGAATAGTAGGAGAGGGGAACGGAAATAACAATCGCACACGGACATGACGCTACAAGACAAACAAGTGCACGATAGAGCCAGTCGCCAAAACTGCCGAGTCCGCAAAGAGGGGGGATGATTGCGATTGCTGCGGCTATGATTACAACGACCGGTGTGTAGATTGATGCAAAGCGTGAGATAAGTTTTTCGTGATTACCCTTCTGAGCAGCAGCATCTTCAACAAGCTGAAGAATCCTTGTTGCGGTACTGTCGCCAAAGTGTTTTGTTGTTTTTATTGTAATGAGGTTGTTGCCATTAATTGCTCCGCTGAGTACCTCACTGCCTTCGCCTGCGTCAACAGGAAGGCTTTCACCTGTGAGTGCTGAAGTATCAAGGGTTGTTTTACCCTTTATAATAACACCGTCAAGCGGAACTCTTTCATAAGGCTTTACTTCAACAATACTGCCGACTTCAACGCTTTCGGCAGGAACAACCTGTTCTGCACCGTCAACGATAATTGTTGCTGTATCAGGACGAATGTTTGCAAGTTTTTCAATGTCACGGCGTGATGCGTCAACTGCTTTGTCCTCAAAAATTTCACCGATTGAGAAGAGGATAGTTACCATTGCCGCCTCAACATAGTCGCCAAGACAAAATGCCGCAATTACCGCAACAGCCATAAGAGTGGTTTCGTCAATTCTGAGTTTGAGAATATTTTTAGCACCTTTGATGAATACTTTGTAACCCGAAAGAACGGTAGCAACAAGGCAGGCACCGAGAATAACAAAATGAACTGCGGTAACACTGTCCATAGTAAAATGGAGAATTGCAGATACTGCTGCAAGTACAACCGAAATTGCAAGGAAGATTGTGTCAAGGTTGATTTTCTTTTTCTTGCTTTCCGGTTCTGATTTTGCTGTGACATCACTCTTCGGAGTTTTGTCAACAACCGTTACACCGTCCTCAATGCTGTCGCAGATTGCCTGAATTTCAGAAACGGGATTTGTTTTAGCGCTCTTGAAGTTGAGAAGTTTTGTCGCAAAGTTAAAACTTACCTCTTCAAAGCCTTC
>CACXEX010000230.1 GCA_902766775.1 uncultured Ruminococcus sp.
AATGGATTGACGAATTTTACAAATAGGGAAGTGCTTTTATGAATACAACTCAAAGCGAAAAGCTATACGCACAGGCTCTTGACTTTATGCCGGGCGGTGTGAACAGTCCCGTTCGTGCGTGTCGTTCAGTCGGAAGAACTCCGCTTTTTATCGACCACGCAGAGGGTTCAAAAATTTATGATGTTGATGGAAACGAGTTCATCGACTACATCTGTTCGTGGGGACCGAATATCCTCGGTCACAAACAGCCCGATGTTATCAAAGCCGTGACTTCTGCCTGCCAGAACGGACTTACATTCGGTGCGTGTCACAGCGGAGAAATTGAACTTGCCGAGCTTATTCGCAAAAATATGCCGTCAATTGAAATGCTCCGACTTGTAAATTCAGGCACAGAGGCTGTTATGAGCGCAATCCGTGCCGCAAGAGGATTTACAAAAAAGGATAAAATCGTAAAATTCGAGGGTTGTTATCACGGCCATTCCGACGGCTTGCTTGTAAAGGGCGGTTCGGGACTTTTGACAAACTCAATCCCGAACAGTGCAGGTGTGCCGAAAGGCTACACAGACACAACTTTGCTTGCAAAATATAACGACGAAGAGTCGGTACAACAGCTTTTTGATAACTGCGGTGATGAAATTGCCTGCGTAATCGTTGAGCCTTGTGCCGCAAATATGGGTGTTGTTCCACCAAAAGAGGGATTTTTAAAATTCCTGCGTGAAATCACTGAAAAGCACGGTTCACTTCTTATTTTTGATGAAGTAATCACAGGTTTCAGACTTTCGCTCGGCGGTGCTCAAAAGCTTTACGGAGTAAAACCCGATCTAACAACTCTCGGCAAAATCGTTGGAGGCGGAATGCCGCTTGCAGTTTACGGCGGACGAAAAGAAATTATGGAGTGCGTTGCACCTCTCGGTTCTGTTTATCAGGCAGGCACACTTTCGGGAAATCCCGTAGCTGTAAGTGCAGGTATTTCAACGCTTAAAATTCTTGAAAAGAATAAAGATACAATCTACCCCGAACTTGAACGCAAGTCTGCAAAGATTGAGAATGCAATGAAAAACGCAGGACTTAATGTGAATCGTGTGGGTTCGATTATGACGGCATTCTTTACAGACAAAAAGGTTGTTGACTATGACACGGCAACCACAGCCAATACAAAGCGTTATGCCGAATATTACAATCATCTGCTTGAAAACGGAATCTATGCCGCACCGTCACAGTTTGAGGCGATGTTTGTTTCCTTTGCACACTCGGATGACGACATTGAAAAGACCTGTCAGGTCATTGAAAGTTTTAAATAAAATCCAATATAAACAAGAAAAGTCACCGACATAAAATCGGTGACTTTTGTTTGTAATCTATCAGATGTAGTACATCGGAATGTTGTGTTCAATTTCATTATTCTTGATGTACTCGTCACAAAGCTGAGCAAGTGTTATGCTTGCGGCATAGTCTTGAAGATATGACGACATCTTCGACCACAAACTGTCGTCAATCAGTTTAATCATAACATCATCATCGCCCTGAGTATTAAAGTAAACATTGCTTAGCACATTTGCGTCAAGTGCGTTTATAATATCCTTGAATGTAATCTCTTTAAGGTCTTTTGCGATAACATAACCGCCGTTTGAACCTTTCTGACCTCGTACAAGTCCTGCCGAGCTGAGCGAGGAGAGAATCTGTTCAAGATACTTTTTAGATATATTTTGCCGTTTGGCGATTTCGGGAGTTGTTACCGCATTGCCGTTGAGTGAGTGTGACGCAATGTCGATAATAGCGATAATTCCGAACTCTACCTTTGTTGAAATCTTCAATTTTAGCATCTCCTTTCCGTGCGTTTTGTTTGCTGAAAGAGTATATAATAATGGTAACAGTTTTGAATTCAAAAATCAATACCTACTAATCAAATATGTATTGTAGGAAATAATGGAATTACGCCTTTTTTAGCAGAAAAATTGTGCAAGAGGTAAAATCTGACAAAACCTATTGAAATACTATGATTAATGGAGTATAATCTACCTATATCAATCGAAGCCGTCAGACAAAATCTTACAGACGGTCTGATACAAAAGGTTGGTTGTATGAAATTAAGGGGTTGGTGATATTATGGAGTTTAACACCGCATTACTTCACAAGGGTTTTAACGGTGAAAAGGCCTTTGGCTCAACTTTAACTCCCATTTATCAGGTCAGTGCATTTTCGCACAGCTCTGCCGAACAGCTTGAAAAGGTGTTTAACAACAGAGCTCCCGGCTACGCCTACTCTCGAATAGGCAATCCCACGGTAACATCTTTCGAGAACAGAATTGCTTCCCTTGAAAACGGTGTCGGTGCGGTTGCGTGTTCATCAGGTATGGCAGCCGTTACGATGGCACTCCTGAACATTCTTGAATCAGGTGACGAGGTAATCGCAAGCGCAGGTCTTTTTGGAGGAACAATTGATTTGTTCGGAGATCTTGAGCCTTTCGGAATTGTTACACGATATGTAAACAAGGTGACAGCCGAGGAGATTGAACCTCTCATAAACGAAAAAACAAAAGCAGTCTTTGCCGAGCTTATCGGCAATCCGGGACTTGAAATTGCCGATCTTGACGCTGTATCAGAGCTTGTTCACTCACACGGTGTTCCGCTCATTATTGACAGCACAACGGCAACTCCGTATCTTATTCAGCCGTTTGAACACGGTGCAGACATCGTGGTTCATTCATCGTCAAAGTACATTAACGGCGGCGGAAATTCAATCAGCGGAATAATCGTTGACAGCGGCAATTTTGAATGGAATACAGAAAGATACAAAGGTCTTGCAGAGTACAAAAAATTCGGTCAGCTTGCATATGTTGCAAAGTTGAGAAACGGTATCTGGCGAAACATAGGTTGTTGTCTTGCACCGTTCAATGCTTTTATGAACTCTGTCGGACTTGAAACACTCGGACTTCGTATGGAGCGTCTTTGTTACAACGCTCTGGAACTTGCAAAGTTTTTTGAAACACAGGACGGAATCGAAGTCAACTATCCCGCTCTTGAAACTTCTCCTTATTACGGCCTTTGTCAAAAGCTGTTAAAAGGAAAAGGCGGAGCAATCCTCACAATCAGGGCAGGAAGTAAAGAGAGAGCATTTAAGCTTATCAACAATTTGAAGTATGCAACAAATGCAACAAATATAGGCGACACAAGAACACTTGTAATTCATCCGTCAAGCACAATTTACGCTCACGGAACCGAAGAACAAAAGAGAAACGCAGGCGTGTTTGAGGACACAATAAGAATCAGCGTCGGCATTGAAGATATTGAGGATTTAAAGTCTGATTTCAAACAGGCTATCGACAGTATAAATGTGAATGAATCGGAGGAGTAAGAGAAATGGCAGTTGATTATGCTACACTTAAAAAGGGCGGCTTTATGCGCCAGAAACAGAAAAATAATTTTTCGCTCAGGCTCAGAGTTGTAGGCGGCAACCTCACAGCTAAACAGCTTGCGAAAATTGCCGAAGTTTCGGAAAACTACGGTGACGGTTATGTTCACCTCACATCAAGACAGAGTGTTGAAATTCCTTTTGTAAAGCTTGATGATATTGAGGCAGTTAAGGACGCACTTGCCGAGGGCGATGTTGAACCCGGTGTTTGCGGTCCGAGAGTAAGAACAATCACAGCCTGTCAGGGTCAGGCAATCTGTCCAAGCGGTTGTATTGATACATACGCTCTTGCAAAGGAGCTTGATGACAGATATTTTGCAAAGGAACTTCCGCACAAGTTCAAGTTCGGCATAACAGGCTGTCAGAACAACTGCCTTAAAGCCGAGGAAAACGATGTCGGCATCAAGGGCGGAATCAAGGTTTCGTGGAAAGAGGACGCTTGTATCGGCTGTGGAGTTTGCGTAAAGGCTTGCCGTCAGGGTGCAATCACTCTTGAGGACGGAAAAATTTCCGTTGACAATTCAAAGTGTAACTACTGCGGCAGATGCTACAAGGCTTGCCCGACAGATGCTTGGGACACAATTCACGGCTACATTGTTTCATTCGGCGGACTTTTCGGTAACTCAATCAACAAGGGTGAAACAATCATTCCGTTTATCGAAAATAAAGAAAAACTTATGGAAATCTGCGATGCCGCTCTTAACTTCTTTGCAGAAAATGCAAAGCCGAGCGAACGCTTTAAGTTCACAATCGACAGAGTAGGCAGAGAGAAATTTGAACAGAGAATTTTGGAGGTTTACAATGGCTGATTTTGTAATTGACGATACAGTAGATATTACCGATGTGGTATGCCCGACAACTTTTGTAAAGGCAAAGGTTGCCCTTGAAGAACTTGACGAAGGTCAGATCCTTTCAATCAAAATGAATGACGGCGAGCCTGTTCAGAATGTTCCGAGAAGTATTAAGGAAGAAGGACACAAAATTCTCAAGCTCATCGACAACGAGGACGGCACATATGACCTGATTGTTGAAAAGGTTGGTGATTAAATGCCGCAGAGAGTAAGCAAAGACAATTTTCAGAGCGAAGTCCTTTCAGCCGATACACTTGTGCTTGCGGATTTTTATTCCGACAGCTGTATCCCTTGTAAAAGACTTTCACCCGTACTCTTTGAACTTGAAAAAGAGTATGAGGGCAAGCTGAAAATTGCAAAGATAAATGTTAATTTTGATTCCGAGCTTGCATCGGAATATGAAGTACAGGC
>CACXEX010000231.1 GCA_902766775.1 uncultured Ruminococcus sp.
CGGTGCGTGCATTGCACTTGCGGCAGGACTTATAGTTTTTGCCTTTGCAAACCGTGATAAGCTTACATGGGAAAATATCTCTAACTGGTGGACTTATGATGTACTCGGAAATGCAGGTCACGGCTACCCCGTGGACATTATCGGCTCCGAGGTTTCATCAGGCAACTTTGCCGTGTCACAGGGACATGCCGTGTATGCGTCTGATACCTCTTTCGTAACTCTTACAAATTCGGGCACAGAGGTTGCAAGACTTCAGCTTACACATTCAAATCCCGTTATGAAAAGCAATGAAAACAGATTCCTTACATACGGAATCGGAAGTTCCGGCTATGAGATAAACAGTTTTGATGAAAAGCTTTATTCGGGCAATGCCGAGAACAAAATATATACGGGTGATATTGCATCAAACGGTACATATTGTCTTGTTACCGAGGACAACGGTTACCTTACTACACTGTATGCTTACAGTAAAAATAACAACAGAATTTACAAATATTCTTTTTCAGAATATTATATTACATCGGTTGCTCTCAACAAAGACGGTTCGGGTTGTGTTGCAGCAGGTGTGTCAAGCAACAAAGGTTCAATAGTTACAGGCGTCTATGTCCTTGATTTTTCAAAGGAAAAGCCTGTTTCTGAATATGTAATTTCCGGTGACTCTGTCCTCGACTGTAAGTACCTCACATCTGACACGGCAGTTCTTGTCGGTTCACAGGCAAGTTATATCGTAAACAATGGTGCTGAAAAATACAAAACAGTCAGCTACAAGGACAAAACACTCTCTAATTACTGCTTTAATACAGACACATCAACCTATACAATGGCCCTCTCAAGAAGTGGTGACGGCAGAAGTGTTGCTATCATAAGCTATAACAGCGACGGTGAGGCACAGTACACAATCAATACCGAACACAAAGCCGATTCACTTTCGGTTTATAAGGGAACGGTAGCGATTCTTGACGGAAATGTCGTTTATGGTTATAATCAAAACGGTGATTTGCTCTATTCGGCAAATTCCGGCACAGGTTCCAAAAAGATTGTACTTGCCTCAGATTACACCGCTTATATTCTCAGCGTAAACCAAATCAGGTTTATCAAACTTGACAGCGTGTCGAGTGATGACACGGCAGAAACTTCAAAACAGGAGTAATAAATTGATTGCAGATATAATTATTATTGCAGTATTTGCATTGCTTTTTTTAATAGACTTCAAACGTGGAATTGCCATAACGATTCTCAACATTGCAGGTGTGGCTCTTACGGGCTTTCTTGCGTATCACCTTTCAAATTTTCTTGCATCGTGGGTTTACACTGCGTTTGTACAGCAGACTCTTACAACCAACTTGCAACAGATGATTGACACTCAGGGAATTAACTCGGCTATTGCAAACAGTTTTTCAGCTTTGCCAAACTGGGTAATGGGAATGCTCGGATTTTTTCTTTCAATTTTCGGATTGGATTCAAGCATCTATACAAACGATTTTCAGGTCCCGAGTTCTGCCGCAACATCGGTGTCAACCTCGGTAGAAAATCTCATTCAGCCGATTATCACAGGAATGTTCCGTTGGGTTATCGGTGCGGTGATTTCAATAATTATTTTTATAATAATTAAAATTCTTGTAAATAAGATTGCACGGGTTTTCAGAATACCCGTTATAAAGCAGATTAATCAGCTTCTCGGCGGCATACTTGGACTCGCCGAAGCGGCAATACTTGTATTTTTTGCCGTTAATATTTATTCGGGCGTACTTGAAATTACAAACCCCGAAATGCTTTCAAACCCGATGATATCGGGTGCTGTCTTCAAATTTTTCAGCGTTGTGGTCTGAATGATGAAACAGGAGGGAACAGAAATGGAAAAAGAAAAAGATGTGTGGAGTTTCAAATTTTCCGATTTATTTACCGTGCCAAATCTTATAACATATGTAAGGTTTGTGCTTATTATACCGTTCGTGTGCTTTTTTCTTGATGAACAATATATCACTGCGGCAGTGTGTATAGGATTGTCGGGATTATCCGATTGCTTTGACGGAATGACCGCCAGAAAGCTCAATCAGGTTACTCCTCTCGGAAAAATTCTTGACCCCATCGCAGATAAACTCACACTTTTTGCCGTTGTAATTTGTATGGTAATCTATGTGCCTATGGTTCTGCCTATTCTCATAACACTTCTTGTCAAGGACCTTCTTATGCTCCTCGGCGGTGCAGACCTCATCAAAAAAAGACTTACCCCACCGTCTGCAAACTGGTACGGAAAAGTCGGCACAATAATTTTCTACTTTTCGGTTTGTCTTATCGTATTTTTAAAAGCATTCTTTGCCTACGAAAATATGGTGCTTGACCTTGTATTGCTTTCGGTTACGGCTGCATCGATGCTCTACGCATTGTATCGCTACGGCAAGATCTATTTTGCAATGATTAAAGAGTACAACGAATCGCTTAAAAAGACAGCTGACATTAAAAATAAATAAATCCCGACAAATAAATATTGAATTATTTGTTAAACAGTTGTATAATTCTTATATTACCAATGACAGCAAGTATGCATTTGCTGTCCCAAAAAGGAGTATGCTATGCTTTGCACAAGATGCGGAAAACGACCGGCGGTTGTTTTCGTTTCAAATAACAATTCTAAAGATGCCCCGACAGTAGGTTATTGCCTTACCTGCGCAAAAGAGCTTGGAATCAAGCCTGTTGAGGATCTTATCAGCAAAATGGGTATATCGGACGAAGATCTTGAAAATGTTCAGGATCAGATGAATACTCTTATGAACAATATGGGTGACGGTGATATGTCGCAGCTTATGGAACAGCTTGGTGCAGATAACCTTGCCGAGCAAATGGGCGATTTCGCAAAAGATGATGACGGCAGCGAAGATGACGACTTCTCTCACGGCGCACCCGCATTTCCTGCATTTTTCAACAGTATGTTCGGTGGACAGAACAACAATGCGACAAATCAGGATAATAATAAAAAGGGCAAAAAAGATAAAAAAGAAAAGAACAGAAAACATATCAATCTCTATTGCGAGGACCTCACACGCAAGGCGAGAGAAGGTAAAATCGACCGTATTGTCGGCAGAGACAGCGAGATTGAGCGTGTAATTCAGATTCTTTCAAGAAGAACAAAGAACAATCCTTGCCTTATCGGTGAACCCGGTGTAGGTAAAACCGCTATTGCAGAGGGACTTGCTCTCCGCATTGCCGCAGGAAATGTTCCTCAAAGACTTAAAAATAAGGAAATTCAGCTCCTTGACCTTACCTCACTTGTTGCAGGTACTCAGTTCAGAGGTCAGTTTGAAAGCAGAATCAAAGGCCTTGTTTCTGAAATCAAAGAGAACGGCAACATAATTCTCTTTATTGACGAGGTTCACAGCCTTGTCGGCACAGGTGACAACGAAGGTACGATGAATGCCGCAAATATCCTCAAGCCGGCTCTTTCAAGAGGCGAGGTTCAGGTTATCGGTGCTACAACATTCAACGAATACAGAAAATATATCGAAAAGGATTCGGCTCTTGAAAGAAGATTCCAGCCCGTTAAGGTCGGCGAGCCTACAATTGCTCAGTCAATTGATGTTATCGCAGGTGTCAAAGGCTATTATGAGGCTCATCACCGTGTAATTGTTGACGATGATATCGTTCGCAAGACGGTTGTCCTTTCCGAAAGATACATAACAGACCGTTTTCTCCCCGACAAGGCAATCGACCTTCTCGATGAAAGCTGTGCCTGTGCGGCTCTCCGCAACAAAAATATGGAGCGTCACGATAAACTTGAGGACGAAAGGCAGAAACTTCTCGTCAAGAAAGACGCTCTCACAAACGCTGAAGAAGTGAATTACGAACAGCTTGCAGAGGTCAACACAAGCCTTGCAAGAATTGATAATGACCTCAAAGAAATTGATCCCGAAACTCTCGTTTCAAAGGTTACAGAGGAGGATATTGCCAAGGTAATCGAACTCTGGACAGGTATCCCCGCATCAAGAATCAAAGAAAACGAACTTTCAAAGCTTGCTGACCTTGAGGACAATCTGAAAAAGAAAATTATCGGTCAGGATGAGGCTGTAAAGGCTCTTGCATCTGCAATCAGAAGAAGTAGAGTTCAGATTTCACCTCGCCGCAGACCTGCATCATTCATCTTTGTAGGACCGACCGGCGTCGGCAAAACTGAGCTTGTTAAGGTTCTCAGTAAGGAACTTTTTGATACACCCGAAACTCTTATCAGACTTGATATGAGTGAATTTATGGAGAAACACTCAGTGTCTAAAATCATCGGTTCACCGCCAGGTTATGTTGGCTACGATGAGGCAGGACAGGTAACAGAGAAGGTTCGCCGCAGACCTTATTCGGTTCTTCTCTTTGATGAAATCGAAAAAGCACATCCCGATGTTCTCAATATTCTGCTCCAGATTCTTGATGAGGGCAGAGTTACAGATGCTCACGGCAGAACAGTAAACTTTGAGAACACAGTTATCATTATGACATCAAACGCCGGCTCTGCATCAAAGGACAGCGCTCTCGGTTTTGGCAAGACTGAAGAAGATGCCTCAAAAGAAAAGGTTATGAAGGCACTTTCCGAGTTTCTCCGCCCCGAATTTATCGCAAGAGTTGACGAGGTTATCGTGTTCAATAGCCTTAAAAAGGACGATTTCGTTAAGATCGCTGACCTTATGCTTTCCGAGTATATACCTACACTTGAAGAAAAGCACATCAAGTTCACATATGATGAAAAGGTTTGTCAGCTCCTTGCAGAGAAGTCGTGCAACGGCGCAAGTGGTGCTCGTGACCTCAGAAACACAATCCGCAGAGATGTTGAGGAGAAAATTGCAAACGCAATGATTGAAGCAGGCGCAGGCGGAGTTACAGCAATGCATCTCACAGCCGAAAACGGTGAACCTGTTCTTCAGACAATTTGATTTTTACGGTAAAAGTTAATACATAAAATTCACCCATTGGTATGTAATCATATCAATGGGCGTTTTTGTATCAATGCTTTTTTATTATTAGGATAGTCGCATAGTAATTGCCATACAGTAGCGGCGAACCTTGTTTCCCACTACAATCGGGCATAAAATTTGTTGTTAATAAAAAACTATCTACTCGACCACAACTGCCCGATAGGGCAATTTCACTGTCTGTAAGGACGATTTCACCTGACAAAGTCAGATTTCACTCGCCAACGGCGAATTTCACTGCCGAAGGCAATGCGGCGACACGCCATATGAGTTTTAAAATTTGCACAAAATAATGCTCGGGTATGATTTGTTTTGCATTATACAAACTATCTACACGAACGAAAACGGCTGTGTAACATAATGTACACAGCCGCCTTTTGAAAATAAAATATGAAAGAAAGATTTTAACCTTTTACGGCACCTGAAACAACGCCCTCGATGATGTATTTCTGACAAGCAAAGTAGAAAATGATAATCGGAACGATGCTCAGAACGATAAGTGCCATAATAGCACTTGTATCTGTATGACCGTAACTACCGTTAAGATACTGAATGTGAATAGGAATAGTCTTGTAGTCCATATCAAGAATAAGATAGGGGAGAAGGTAGTCGTTCCAAATCCACATTGTTTCAAGAATTGCAACCGAAATGAAAGTAGGTTTCATAATCGGAAGAACAATACCGAAGAATGTTCTCAAAGGACCTGCACCGTCAACATCGGCAGCTTCTTCAATTTCAACAGGAATTGATTTAACAAATCCCGAGAACATAAACACCGCAAGTCCTGCACCAAATCCGAGATATATAATCAAAATACCCCACGGAGTTGTAAGCTTGAGGTTGTCGGCTGTCTTTGAGAGGGTAAACATTACCATCTGGAAAGGTACAACCATTGAGAAAATGCAGAAGTAGTAAATAATTTTACAGATGATTGAGTTTGAACGCTGTAAGTACCACGCACACATTGATGTACAGAAAAGAATAAGTACAACGCCACCGATTGTAATGAAAAAGCTCCATACAATTGACTTCCAGAACGGATAGTTACCGTGGAACATACCCGTCATATAACTCTGAAAACCCTGAAAACTGTTTGCATTCGGAAATTCAAAAATTGCACGGCTGATTGCCGCATTGCTCTTAAAGGAGTTCATCAGTACAATGAATACAGGAGCAACATAGAAGAGAGAGACAATTGAAAACAGAACGGTTAAAATTTTCATTCCCACAGTTTGTTTTTTCTTTACAGGCTTTTCTTTAGCCTTAGCCGCTACTTTAGCCATTACTGCTGAACCTCCTTCCTTCTTGTGAAGTAAAGCTGAACAAGGGCAATGATTACAACAATTACGAAGAAGATAACACCCTCAGCCTGACCTACACCACGAGAGTTTTGGTTAGCGTAGAATGTGTTGTAAATGTTGAGGGCCATCATCTCTGTCTGATAAACAGTTGTACCTGTTGCCTGTGATACAACACCCGGAGCACCGCCTGTGAGGGCAAGGTTCTGGTCGAACAGCTTGAATGAGTTTGTAAGTGTAAGGAATGTACAGATTGTAATTGACGGCATCATCATCGGCAGCGTTACATTTGTGAGCAACTGTCTTTTGCCTGCACCGTCAATTTTAGCCGCCTCATAAAGGTCATGAGGTACGCTCTGGAAACCGGCAATGTAAATAATCATCATATAACCTGCCTGCTGCCAGCACATCAGAATTACAAGTCCCCAAAAACCGAAGTTTGCGTTAAGCGCAAGGTTTGTGCCGTAATACTGAAGAATACCGTTGAAAATGTACTGCCAAATGTAGCCGAGAATGATACCGCCTACGAGGTTAGGTACAAAGAAAACGGTTCTGAAAATGTTTGAACCTCTTATGCCAAGCGTAAGTGCATACGCCACGAAAAAGGCGATAAGGTTGATGAGTATAACAGATACTATAACAAACAGTACCGTAAACCAGAATGAATGTAGAAAGCCCTCATTCTGAAAGGCTTTGACATAGTTGCCGAACCCGATGAATACTGCATCGCTTGTTGTTCTGAATTTACAGAACGAAAGGTAAATGCCGTTGAAGAACGGATATACAAAACCTATAAGGAAAGCAGCCAAAGTGGGAAGAACAAATATCAGAAAATAAATTTTTCTTTTAGGTTTTCTAAACATAATATTTTGCCTTTCCGTTCATAAGAAAGGGGAGCGGAATGCCGCCCCCCTACCGAACCTGTTAAATTAAAACAGAATGGTTACAATCAGCCGTTAGCCTTTGCATATTCTGTTTTCCAACCCTGTACGAATGCAGTCTTAACAGCATCCCAGTCGCCTGTACCTGCTGCATACTGTGTAAGAGCTGTACCAACGCCGTTTTTCCAGTCTTCACTCGGCATTGTTGTGAAGTTCCAGCTTACAGGAGTTTTGCCTGCTGCTGTGAGTTCTTTATCAATCTTAACGAATACGTTTGTTGCTTCTTTAGCATCCTTGAAAGGAATTACAAAGCCCATATCATCAGCAAGAGCCTTTGTACCTGTTTCGCTTGTTACACACCAGTTCATAAATTCAAGAGTAGCTGCCTGATCGTCAGCGCTTGCCTTGTTGTTTACACACCAGTAGTTCTCTGAACCTGTGCAGAGACCCTGATTAGCTTCGTCGCCTGCACCGATGTAAATCGGGAGCATACCGAGTTCGTCGTCCTTCATACCGGCTTCTGTAACTGTTGAATATTCCCAGCTACCGTTCTGGAAGAATACTGCTTCGCCTGATGTGAACTCAGTTTCAGCGTCTGTGCCCTTCTTGCTTGCGAGGTCAGCAGGGTCACATGTTGAATCTGTGATGTAGAGATCCCAAATCTTCTTGTAGTTGTCGAGGTATTTACCTTCGATAGCGTCTGTTGAAGTAATGCCTCTGTCCTTGTACTCAAAGTAGATAGGAAGGTTAGCAAGATGAGTCTTAAATCTCCAGTCAGATGATGAATCCATACCTGCTGATGTGAACGCACCCTTAACGCCGAGCTTATCTTTGTTCTTCTGAATTTCATCAGCAACTGTCTTTAACTTGTCAAAGCTGTTGATGTCTTCAATCTTCTTAACAGAAGCAAAGTCTGAATCACAATACTTCTGAAGGAGAGTCTTGTTGTAGATGATGCCGTATGTTTCAATTACATAAGCAATACCATAAACCTTGCCGTCCTCTTCAAGAGCATAATCCTTTGAAGTAAGCTGTTTGTAAATGTCAGATGAGCTGAGGTCAGCACAATAATCTTTCCAGTTTTTAAGACCAACAGGACCGTTAACCTGGAAGAGTGTAGGAGCGTTGTCCTTGTCCATTTCAGCTGTAAGAGTTGACTCATATGTACCCTCGGCAGCTGTCTTAACAGTTACGTCAACGCCTGTTTCTTCTTTGTACTTCTTAGCAAGAGCCTGCCAAGCTTTATCCTGCTCAGGCTTAAAGTTAAGATAGTAAACCTTACCGTTTTTTGCGTTGCCTGCTGCGCTTGAATCATCCTTTGCGCTTGAAGAAGATGCTTCGCCGCAACCTACGAGTGCAGTAGCTGTCATCATGCCTGCAACAGCAAGAGCCGCAGCCCTTTTGAATGTTGATTTTTTCATAGCTTTCACCTTAATTAAAAATATTTATCCGCTAAACCCGGATATTGACGAGAGAACAATATTCTATGTTCACTC
>CACXEX010000232.1 GCA_902766775.1 uncultured Ruminococcus sp.
TTCACTTGCCGTGCAATTGAGCGAAGTCATTATTTCATTGAGCTGTTCACAAAACTTCATGATATGTCACCTACCCGTAGTCTTTTCGCCTTCATTATACAACAAAAATTCAGAAAACAAAAGCAATTTTGTAAATAAAAAAGCAAGAGCCGCTCAAATGAACGGTTCTTGCCTTATTGTATGAAAATATTAAGAAAGGATTAGTTTAGTTTTGCGGTCTTTCACCGCCGGGACCTCCGCCCATATTGCCGTCAGGAGCCTGACCTCCGGGTCCGCCTTGACCGCCGGGATCGCCACCCTGAGTGGACTCTCCGTAGATAATATCGGACATTTCAATTGTTGTACTGCTGTCACCTGTTGTAAGGGTGTAGGTTGAACCCTTTTTAACATCGGGTGTACTTACAACAACGGAATTATATTCTCGTGTCGGAGTGAATGAAACAAGCACCTTGCCGTCGCTGTCTTTGAGAACGACTTCACCGCTCACACTTGTTGCCGTATTTGAAAGGATTGAACCCTGTGTTGAAGATGAACCAAAGTTCTGAGCCATTCCGCTCATACCGACTGCAACGATTGTACCGCCCGTAATCTGTGCGTCACCGTCATAGTCAAGAGCGCCGTTGCCGTTATCCGAAGGGCCTGTTACAAAGATTTCGCCGCCCGATACATAGAGTGAACCGTTGGAGTCAATGCCGTCACCCTTTGCGTCAATTGTAATCTTTCCGCCCGAAATTGTGATTTTGGCATTGCTGTCAGCAGAAAAGTTATCTTGTGGCATTCCGCCGCCGTAACCGCTTGAATCGTTACCGACTGCGGCATTTAATCCGTCATCGCTTGACACAACAGAGATTGTGCCGCCGCTTACAGTAATTTCAAGACCTTCAATGCCCTCGTAGCTTTCCGTAACATTGATTGTGCCGCCCGAAATTTTCAGACTGCTGTCGGCATGGACACCGTCATCACCCGTTGCAATTGTGAGGTTGCCGTTTGAAATGCTGATGTCTGCATTTGAATGAACAGCGTCATCTGCGCAGTCAAGGCTGAATGTACCGCCCGAAATTGTGAGATTGCCGTTAGCCTTAATGCCCTTTGCACTTGCGGTATCGCTGTCTGTACTTGATGAAGTGTTACTCATCTGACCGAATTCTTCCTGCTTTTTCTCGGCATTTGATGCACCGCCGCCCGATTTTACAGTTGCGTTGCAATCCAGAATTGTCAGGTATGCCGCCGCATCCATTCCGTCACCGTCACTCGTGATTTTGAATGTGCCGCCTGCTATATATATGAATCCGAGTGAGGTATCATCGGCATTTTCGCTGTGAATACCGTCCTTGTCGGAATTGAGGGTAAATGTACCCGATGCGATTCTCACGCTGTCCTTGCCGTCAAGAGCGTGTGAACTTGATGTAATCGAATAAGTACCGCTTGTGATTTTCAAATCGTCCTTTGACACAATGCCGTGACCGCAGTTTGTTGTGATTTCAAGACTGCCGTTGCCGTTGAGGGTGATATCATCTTTTGAGAAAATTACCGCATCAACATTATTGTCACCGTCTGCCGTGAATTTCTTATTGTTTGTAAGAACATTTTTACTGTTCTCGGCAAGAGTTATAAACAGTTTGTCGGTCTGCTTTACATAAATTGGTGCGCTTGTGTTTGAATTCATTGTCACGCCGTCAAGGATAAGGCGGATTTTTTCGCTTTTGTCACCGTCAATAATAATCTGACCGTCCGAGAGAGTACCCGATACGATGTATGTTCCTTCCTCGCTTACGGTTATCGTGTTGCCGTCAATCTTAACGCTTTTAAGACTGCTTGTGCTTGCATTGTCGGCAAGTGTAATCGTTTCGCATTCCGATTCGTCATAGCCGATTTCCTTGTCCCTTGCCGTGAACATTTCATCATCGGAAGATGAATCGTCTACGTTTGATGAAGTTGAATTTGATGATAATTTTACTGTTGTTGCCTCATCGGCTGTCTGTGTACTTGAATTTGAACAACCTGCGAAAGTTGCGATTACAAATGCCGAAAGCAATACAGCTGATATAATTTTTTTACAGCTCATTAACAGTCGCCTCCTGTGCCGAAAGCATAATTTCAAGATTGCCGTTCCTGCATCTCAACGCATCAATAAACTCCTTTTCAAGGCTTGGGTCTTTGAGTGTGATATGATAAGTCAGCTTGAACATACTGCCCATATTGGTGGTTTTTGCAGAAAGCATCTTGTAGTTTGTTGTGTATTTTTTGAGAAGATCATCAAACATATCCGTGTAGTCGAGGTCTTCGGGAATTGTGATTCTAAGTGACTTTTCACGGTCGGTTAATTTTGACGAACCGATATTTGTAAGATTGCAGATGAGGAATGCAACTCCCAAAATGAGTGCGAATACTACGGCAAAACCGAGATAGCCCATACCTGCAACAAGGCCTGTACCCATTGCCATAAAGATTGAACAAATTTCTTTTGCACTGCCCGGTACAGAACGGAAACGGACAAGACTGAATGCACCTGCAACGGCTACACCTGCTCCGATATTGCCGTTAACCATCATAATTACAACGCAGACAATTGACGGGAGAAGTGCGAGAGTTGTTACAAAACTTTTTGTGCATTGGTTCTTGTAGGAATAGACAAATGCAAGGAAAATTCCGATTGCAAGTGAAACTCCGACACATAATAAAAACAGCGGAACAGAAATCACGCTCTGTGTTGTTGAATCAAATACCCCTGAAAATAAATTATTAAGCATAGTGCTTTTCCTCCTTGAGTGATCTTTCTAAAATGGTTTTGTAGGCTGTGCCGTACTTTGAAAAAGATGTTTTGTAGATATGATTTTCGCTTAAAAACATTGTCAGCCACATCGGAATTGCCGCCGCAGTTTTGACCTCAAGCAAAACCTGATTTTTTCTCAAAATTGGTTCTCCGTAAACTCCTTTGCAAAGTGAAAGGTCGTAATCTCTCCACAAAATATTGCGGTCAAAGGTCATTCTGAAATCGCTGTCTGTCTTTGAAAAGAATGCCTCTCGTTCATATGAAAGATAAACCATAGGTTTCGGATTATTGTAGAAGTCGAGGAAATAATCAATTTCACGTGTAATTTGCGTATCCTTAACGGGTTTTCTATCACATAAAAATTTCATCGCATCCTGTTCATTCATAGCAATTCTGCGTTTATAGACAACCGACTTGTACTTCTTTTTCAATTCCGCAAATACGGTTGAATCGCTTTTTGGAGTGTCGTAACTGCGAAGTCTGAGTTTTTCTTTGTAGATAGGTTTCTCAATTGAATGTCTGATGAGAAGATAATCGGGTGTGTCAAAATAGAGATTGCAGATTGTGCTTTTGCCGAATTCATCCCCCTGCATATACTTTTTCATAAGCTCTTTAAGCTGAATGTACTGCTGTGTTGTCAGCATAAATTTAAGTTCGTAACGCTTGAATATATTTTTAACGCCCATTGTAAGACCTCCTTGTCTTTGCCTTTTCTTTACTGTGGCTATATAATAATTTACAAACTTTAAATGAAATTTAAAAAAAGCAGAATTTTCAATTTTTTATTTAGTTAAACTAAAAAAAGAACACAAAGTACCGATTAAATACTTTGTGTTCTTGATTTTGATATCAAATTAAAATACAACCGTTATTTCTAACGAATTGCCGTCGGGGCTTTTGGCATGGATTTTGGCTTTGTGGGCGGTGGCTACGGCTTTGGCGATTGAAAGGCCTATGCCGCTACCGCCTGTTTCGCTGTTTCGGGAAGAATCGGAACGGTAAAATCTTTCAAAGAGGATATCGTGATTGCCCTTTTCGAGTGCTGTGGTTGAGTTTTTGACGGTCAGCCTTTTGTGTCCCGACTCCTCAACAAGCGACACGGAGATGTTGCCGTTTTCTGTGCTGTATTTCACCGCATTATCAACGAGGACTGAAACAAGCTCCCTGATTGTCATTTCGTTTCCCTTTAGCAAAATTCCGTTCTGCACATTTATATCAAGCGTTTTACCGCTGTTCTTTGCAACTGTCGAAAAGCTGTATGCCGTTTCAAGGACTGCATCCGAAAGTGAAAATTCGGTCATTTCAAGTTTGCCCTGATTTTCGTCCATTCGAGCAAGAAAAACGAGTTTTTGCGTTAATGATGAAAGCCTTTTTATCTGATTGCGGATGCTCTGCGTCCACTCACTTTCCGCTCCTGTCATTTCGAGAACTTCCGTGTTCGCCTCAATAATTGTGAGCGGTGTTTTTATTTCATGGCTTGCGTCCGTGATGAACCGTTTTTGCTTTTCGTAGTTTTCGGCAAACGGTTTGACCGCAATTTTTGAGAAAATCAGCACAAGTGCAAACACAACGAGTATGCCTGCAACGCTTATCAGAATGCTGATTACAAGGAATGACCAAAACGATGAAAGCTCTCTTGAACAGTCGAGAAATATATACAGAGTACCGTTCGATTTTGACACGGCTTTGTATCGGTAGTTTCCGTAAAATCCGCTGTCAGAATTTTTGGCATATAGATTTGTTGCATACTCGGACGCCTCGGATGTTGATATGGCGGCAATTTTGCCCGTATCAACTGTTGAAACAGTTCCGTTTTCGCTGATTGTGACCGTAAAATATCGGGTTTCAAACGGTGCTTCGGGCGACATCTTCTCTCCGCCTCTCATACCGTTATCTTTGGGCGGTTGGTCATTTTTCGGGAAAGTTCCGTTATTGCCTGCAATGAGCGAAAGTCGGTTATCGGCTTTGTTGACAACATCAATATAGCTGAATGTGTTGATGAATCCGACTATCAGCACAAGCACACCGATTAGCGAACACATTGCAATGGCAATGAATTTTCTTCTCAGAGATTTAATCATTTTCTGCCTCCAGAGAATAACCCATATTTCTTGCCGCCTTTATCTTAACATTCGCGCCGACTTTTGCAAGTTTTTTGCGAAGGTATGAGATGTAAACCCACACAACATTCTGCTCTGTATCGGAATCAAATCCCCAGATTTTCTCCATAAATCTGTCTGGCGAAATAATCTGCCTCGGATTTGACATGAACATTTCAAGCATCTGATATCCCTTGTTGGCAAGTCTTATGCTTGCCTTATCGGAGGAAAGCTCACAAGTTGAGCGGTTGAGGGTTATGTTTTCAAATGTGAGATTAGGCGACTCGGTTTCGAATTTTCTGCGTGTGACGGCTCTGATTCGTGCAATAAGTTCTTTTGCAACAAACGGCTTTGTGACATAATCGTCAGCACCGCTGTCGAGTCCGAGAACCTTATCGTCAATTTCACTTTTTGCCGTAAGCATAACAACGGGCAGGTCAAGTCCTTCATGACGAATTTCTTTCAATACGGAAATTCCGTCAAGCAACGGCATCATTATGTCGAGAATTGCACAATCGTAGTCACCGCCGAGAAGATAATCAAGCGCATCTTTTCCGTTGTAAACAGCGTCAACAGAATATCCGTTGTGTTTTAATATCGCCGTAAGAGCTTTTGAAAGCTCTTTTTCGTCCTCTGCAAGCAAAAGTCGCATACAATAACCTCCCGAATTTTTTCATTTTCTCATTTTCTTTATTCTATATTCAAAACCTTAAACAAGACTTAAATGTTTCTGTCAATATCCAGTCAATAAAAGTATACAAATCTTTTCAGCCGCTGTCAAATTGCATAAGTAAAAGGTGTTTTCCTTGACAATATCGGTAAAAAGTATGTATAATGAAAGATAGTATTTTTAAGGAGAATATTTATGCAAAGAGAAAATTTTAAGTCAAGAACAGGTTTTCTCCTTGTAAGTGCAGGCTGTGCGATTGGCATAGGCAATGTTTGGCGTTTTCCGTATGTTACTGGTGAAAACGGCGGCGGATTGTTCGTGCTTTTTTATCTTGCATTTCTTGTGCTTATGGGAATTCCCGTTTTGACAATGGAGCTTGCAGTTGGCAGAGCGAGCAGAAAAAGTGCCGTATTAAGCTATAAAACACTTGAGAAACCAAACAGCAAATGGCACATTCACGGCTGGGTATGTATGATAGGCTGTTATCTGCTTATGATGTTCTACACACCTGTTTCGGGTTGGATGTTAGATTACTTCTACAAATTTGCAACAGGCACATTTAAAAGCGGAATGAGTTCTGAACAAGTTTCGGGAGTGTTTAACAACCTTATGTCATCGCCTGTTGAGATGATTATATGGCTTGCAATTATCGTTGTGTTCGGATTTTTCGTGTGCAGTCGTGGACTTCAAAAGGGCATTGAAAAGGTCAGCAAGGTTATGATGGTTGCGTTGCTTGCGCTGATTATCATTCTTGCAATCAACAGTATGATGCTTTCAAATGCGGGAGAAGGCTTGAGTTTCTACCTTATTCCCGATTTTAACAAGGTTAAGAATGTAGGTCTTGGCAAGGTAATCACTTCTGCAATGAGTCAGGCGTTCTTCACACTCGGACTCGGCATTGCATCAATGGAAATTTTCGGCAGTTATATGACAAAGGATCGCACACTTTACGGCGAGGCTGTTCAGATTTGCGCATTGGACACTTTTGTCGCAATTGTTGCCGGACTTATCATCTTCCCTGCTTGTTTCTCATTTGGTGTTCAGCCCGACCAAGGTCCTGCACTCATTTTTGTGACACTTCCGAATGTTTTTGTAAATATGCCGGGCGGTCAGATTTGGGGTACACTTTTCTTCCTGTTTATGACATTTGCAAGCTTTTCAACGGTTATTGCCGTGTTTGAAAACCTTGTTGCTTTCCTTAACGACACATTCGGCATGAGCAGAACAAAGGCATCAATCATCAACGGAGTTATTATGTTCTTTGCGTGTCTGCCGTGTATTTTCGGATTCAACATTTGGAGCGATTTCAACATTCTCGGCAAAGGTGTGCTTGACCTTGAGGACTTCGTTGTCAGCAACCTTCTTCTTCCGATTGGTGCAATGGTCTATCTCCTGTTCTGCACAACAAAATTCGGCTGGGGATTTGACAATTACTTTGAAGAATGTAACACGGGTAAAGGTCTTAAACTTTCAAGAGTGCTGAAACCGTACCTTAAATACGCACTCCCCGTGCTGATTGTTATTGTGTTCGTTCAGGGATTTATCGGGTGATACTAACAGTCGAATGTAAATTGCGTATTCATTTGTGACATTTATAAAATTCAATTAACAATAAAATATCTGCTATTACTTGCGGGCGTCCGATGAACGCCCCTACGGCTCAAATTGTACAAAATTGCACAATGTTGTGTTAGGGCAAAATAGCATATACAAAAAACTGTACAACCATAATCGGCTGTACAGTTTTTTATTTTTGCGGCAGAACCGCATTACAGAAAGGCTTATTTAATTGAATCAATCCATTTTTGAATTTCAGACTTTGATGTACGCAGAACTGATTCATCAAAACGGATATTCATTCCCTGCTTTACATCGGCTGTACCGCAGGCATTTGCAAAATCTCTGAATGTGTGACCAATCCAACCGCCGTTGGTTGCAAACGGGTAAACAGTCTTGCCCGAAAGGTCATTTTCTTTGAGAAATGTGTGCATTGCAGGGGCAAAAGTATACCACCACACAGGTGTGCCGAGAATTACCTCGTCATACTTGCTAAGGTCAATGTTAAGCGGTTTGATTTCGGGACAATATCCGCTGTTCACTTCATCCTGTCCCTGATTTACAACCGAGTTGTAGTCGCCGTCATACGGAACTACTGTTTCGATTCTTGCAATGTCAGCACCCGTGCTTTTCTGAATCATTTCGGCAATGCTTTTTGTGTTGCCACGATACGAATAATAAACGATAACTTTTTTCATATTTAAAAACTTCCTTTTGATTAACCGAGCTTGTTATACTCTTCATCGGTTACGGGTTCGCACCACTCGTTTGAACATTCTTCGCCCGGCATTTCGGTTGCAATGTGAGAGAACCAGCTGTCCTTTTTAGCACCGTGCCAATGCTTAACCTCGGCAGGAATTACGATTACTTTACCTGCTGTAAGGCTTACAGGCTCTTTGCCCTCTTCCTGATACCAACCCTCGCCTGCTGTGCAGATGAGGAGCTGACCGCCACCGCTCTTTGCGTGGTGAATGTGCCAGTTGTTACGGCAACCGGGTTCAAATGTTACATTTGAAAGGTGAAGTCCGTCCTCGGGCTTTGTGAGCGGATTTAGGTATGACTCACCGATAAAATACTTTGCATAGGCTGTGTTAGGAGTGCCTGTGCCGAATACATTCTGCTTTTCAAATTCGTTCTTGTCTGCGATTTTCATAATATTATCTCCTTTTAATCTATAATAAATTCAAATAAATTAAAGTCCGAATTCTGTTACCCACGCTTTCACTTCGGAAGTGTCTGCACTTGAGGAAAATCTTCTGCCCGTCTGCCAATCGCCTGTTTTGGCAAGGTCGGCAAGATTCTTACCGCTGTCGCCAATGTCGGAACTTGCGGAAGTGCAGAATGGAATAACAGTTTTGCCGTCAAAATTATTAGCCTTGACAAATGAACTTACAGGCCATGCAGCATCGCCCCACCAAATCGGATAGCCTACGAACACAGTATCGTAACTGTCCCAATTCGGTACTGATGTAGAGGTAAGCTCAACATTCTGCAAGTCGGGGTTATTGTGTTCTCTTGAAACTCTGCTGTTATCGTCATTGTAGTTCAAGTCATCGCTTGTATACGGTTCTTTTGGTTCAATCTCAAACAATGTTGCGTCAGATGCCTCGGCAATTGCTTTTGCAACCTTTTCTGTACTGCCTGTTGCCGAAAAATACACTACAAGAACTTTTCCGTTTCCCGCAGAGTCGGATTTTGCCTGTTCTTTTGTTTCATCGGTTGCCGACTGTGAGGTTGTTTTTGCCTGTGAAGATGATTCGCCTTGTGTTGAGTTACACGCAACCAGTGTGAACACCATAAATACGGCAAGCAGTAATGCTCCTAACTTTTTCATACGATAACCTTCTTTCTGATTATTTAATTTTTCTCGGGTTTGAGCGGTCCGTAGTAATAGCTTGCGGTTGCACCGCCGTCACACATAAAGTCTGTGCCTGTGATGAATGCGCCCTTGTCGCTCATAAGAAGTTCGGCAACATTTGCAACTTCGTCGGCAGTACCGGGGCGGCCTGCAGGACATTTTGCAAACATATTTTTATAGAAGTCGCCACGGATTCCGTTGAACTCATCAATTGCGAGCGGAGTTACGATTATACCCGGTGAGATAGAATTGATTCTTGCTCCCCTCTCACCCCAACGAACGGATTCAAACATTACACGCTTTTCGTTGCAACGCTTTGCAAGCTGATATGCGTGAAGTGTGTCTTTGATATTTGCCAGATTGAGAATATCAAGCGACAAGAGTTCTTCTGTGGGAGTGCATGCAAGCTGTTCGTCCTGTTCGGGTGTGAGCTGTGGCATACGCTTTCCCGACTGGCTTGAGATTGTGACACCGACACCTCTGTCGGCAATCACCTTGCCGACTTCTTCAAGCAATACGGCAGTTCCGTAGAGGTCAACTTTGAGAATCTGCTCAATTGAAGCCTGACTTGGTGAAACACCTGCAGAATTGACAAGCATTTTAATATTGCCGTACTTCTGTCCCTCTGCAATAAAGTTTTTAATGTCATCTCGGCTTGACAAATCGACTTTCATTGTTGTTGTGTCAAAACCTGCGTTGTTCATAATTTCAGATATTTTTGCGGCATTTTCGGTGTTGTAATCGCCGATTACAATTTTCATTCCGTAGCCCATTCTGCGTGCAATTGCCATACCGATCTGACCTGCACCAATCCAAAGCATTACATCTTTTTTACTCATATTAAACCCAACCTTTCACAAGATTTTCTGCCTTGTCAGCATCACTTCCGAACACGGGAAGACCGCTTGTTACGGTTGCACCTTTGGCAGTATTTTTAATGTCATTGACTGTGTTTGAAAGTCCGCTGCCCTCGTGAGTACAGAACGGATGAATTATTTTGCCTGTAAAATCAAATGATTCGAGGAATGTATAAACAGCCATAGGCATTGTTCCGCAGTAGTTCGGATAGCCGAGGTAAATTTCATCGTAATTGTCAAGATTAGGCAATGAAACAAGCTCAGGCCTTGCCTTTGATTTGAGGTCTTTAACCGACTGCGCAACACATTCTTTGTAGTTTGCGGAGTACGGAACTTTTTGTTCAATTTTAAACATATCGGCACCCGTGAGGTCTGCAATCATTTTTGCAACTTTTTCTGTGTTGCCGACTTTTACATAGCGGTACTGACCGCCAAAATAATTTTCGTCTGCTCGTGAATAAAATGCGATTAGCTTTGCCATTGTAAATCTCCTTTGTTTCAGAATTTTACGATATTTAAGTTTGCTTTTCACTTTACAGGAATATATTACACCCTAAAGCTAACTTTAAGTCAAGAGTAATTTTTAATTTTTGGGAATATTTTTTATTTATTTGCGAAACAGTTGATATATCACGCTCGAGAATAATATGCTTTTGATGTTGCAAGATATCTACACGAACAGAGAGCGGCGGCTCGCCGCAAAAAAATACTGTACAACCGAGAAAGGCTGTACAGTATCAGAATTATTCTTATAATGAAATTATTTCTTTTCTGTAAGAAGTTTATTGAGTTCGTCCATAAAGGTGTTTATATCCTTGAACTGGCGATAAACAGACGCAAAACGGACATATGAAACCTCGTCAATGTTCTTAAGCTGATCCATTGCAAGCTCGCCGATTTGCTTTGAAGTGATTTCACGGTCAAGGCTTGACTGAAGCTGAGCCTCAATATCATTGACCATATTTTCAATCTGTTCAATTGAAACGGGACGCTTTTCGCAGGCACGAAGGATTCCGCCTGTAAGCTTGTTGCGGTCAAAAACTTCACGGGATTTGTCACGCTTAACAACAATTATCGGAACGGTTTCAATCACCTCATGGGTGGTAAAGCGTTTGCCGCATCGCAGGCACTCTCTCCTTCTGCGGATTCTTTCGCCGTCATCAGCTGAACGAGAGTCGATAACTTTGCTTTCTTCATAACTGCAATATGGACACTTCATATGAAAACCTCCGAATAATTATTCTCTAAAACAATTATAACATACTGTTTTCAAATTTCAAGTACAGAAAATTTACAATTTAATTACACTTTTATTGCATCAGAGATTGCGGTAATGCTTGACATTTCTCTTTTTCTTTTTACGCTTACCGTTGATTTTTGAAATGATAAGGTAAATAACGAGAATGATGATGATGAGAGCGATAATCACGATAAACCAGTATGACTGGAATACTGTACCGATGATGTTTAACACATAGAGAATTCCGCTGCGTTCAATCTTTTCGCCTGCAACAACATTAACCTCGGCAAGCTTTTGCTTTTTGCTGTTTTCGTCTGCCTTATAGTAGATTGTTGCCTTACCGACTACCGTGCCTTTGTCAAGCGGTGCGTCAACACTTTCGGGAATATCCTGCTCAACAATTATGTTATCGTCTGTATAGTCCTTGGGAACAATCGCACTGAGGTCGGTTTCGGGATAAAGGAGTGTGCTATCTTTTCCCCACGCAAGATTGACCTTGACCTCACAAAGAGGTTTTGACGAGGTTGCAACTGTCTTCATCTCAAGACTTGTCAATGCCCATCGGAACAAATTTGCGGCATCGGTCATTGTTGCGTAATCTTCGGTCACGCCCTCTTCATATGGAGCGTGAAGGAGAATTGCCATATATGAGTATCCGTCTGCTGACGCTGTTGTTACAAGGCATCTTCCTGCCTCGTTTGTTGTACCTGTTTTGATTCCCTTTGCATACATATAGTAATACTCACCGCCACGGTTGGCATCAATGAGGTAGTTGGTTGTTACAAGGGCTGTATCGTCACCGTCACAAGTGTATGTGCAGGTGTTTGTGATTTCTTCAAAACGAGGAAGTGTGAGCGCATAGGTTGTGATTTTGTACATATCACGGGCAGTTGTGTAGTGGTTGGGATCGTGAAGTCCGTCAGGATTTGCAAAATGGGTGTTTTCACAACCGAGTTCCTTTGCCTTTTCATTCATCAGCTTTACAAAGTTATCAACATTGCCTTCACCGACATAATCGGCAAGAACCATTGCGGCATCGTTTCCCGAAGGAACCATCATACTGTAAAGCAGGTCGATTGCTGTCATACTCTTACCAACATGGTTTTCAACATTTGCAAGAGAACTGCCTGTGTTTTTAAGAACATCGAGAACAGACTGCTTAATCGGAATTTTGGTGTTGTCGAGGTCTGCAATGTTTTCAACTGCAATTATGTAGGTCATAATCTTTGTTGTTGATGCGGGGTAACGCTTTGAGTCAGCGTCTTTTTCATACACGGTCTGACCTGAATCCATATTTACAAGAAGGATTGAGTCGGACTCGGTTTTGACATCATTAGGATAGGACACCGCACCTGCCGTTGTGAAGGCGGAGCAGATAATGATGCAAAGCACACAGAGAAGTGAAAGTGTTTTGGTTGCTGTTTTTCTCATTTACTTAATTCTCCCATTTATAGTTTATCAGTTTAATGCATTTTGACCGCCACGCTCAAACAGGCGGTCAATCTCTGCTTTTAATAGTCTTATTTCATCGTTGCGGATATCACCGTAACGGTTCATTATGTAGTCTGCAATTTTTTGAGAAAGCTCAAGGCTTTTTGTATCGGCAAAATCGGCAATTGACATCTGCGGAAGTCCGTGTTGTCTATGACCGAAAAAGTCACCTGGGCCTCTCATTTTTAAATCTTCATCGGCAATGACAAAGCCGTTATTTGTTGAGCACATAACTTCAAGGCGTTCTCTTGTTGCCTTACTGCCCTTGTCGCTGATGAGAATACAATAGGACTGCGAACTGCCTCTGCCAACTCTTCCTCTCAACTGATGAAGCTGTGAAAGTCCGAATCTTTCGGCATTTTCGATTACAATAACAGTAGCATTCGGAACATCGACACCGACTTCGATTACCGTTGTGGCAACAAGAACGGAATATTCATTCTCGGCAAACTTACGCATAACCTCGTCTTTTTCATCGGACTTCATCTGTCCGTGAACAATGCCGACTGCTATGTCGGGGAATTCACGCAACATCAAATCTGCGGCATATTCTTCGGCTGAGGCAACATCGTCAAGCTCACCTTCTTCAACAAGAGGACAAACAATGTATGCCTGTCTGCCGTGTTTTACCTCGCTGCGGATGAAGTCATACACTCCGCCACGCATTGCAGGAGTGCGCAACACGGTTTTCACGGGTTTTCTTGACGGAGGAAGTTCGTCAATTATTGAAATGTCGAGGTCGCCAAAAATGATAAGTCCGAGGGTTCTCGGAATCGGGGTGGCACTCATAACAAGCAGATGAGGGTTGTTGCCCTTGCCGAGAAGTTTTGCCCTTTGTGCAACACCGAATCTGTGCTGTTCATCGGTTACCGCAAGTGCAAGGTTTTTAAACTCGGTTTTGTCGGTAATGAGAGCGTGTGTGCCGATTACCATATCAATTGAACCGTCTGCAAGAGATTTTCTGATTTGCTTTTTTTCGGACTCTTTGAGTGCGCCTGTCAGCAGACCGACCTTGATATCCGTATTTTCAAAAAGCTTTTGAAATGTTTTGTAATGCTGTCGGGCAAGAATTTCCGTTGGTGCCATAAAAGCTGTCTGATAACCGTTTTTGGCAACCGTGTAGCAGAGCGAGGCGGCTACTGCCGTTTTTCCCGAACCTACATCGCCCTGAACAAGTCGGTTCAGCGGAGATGATTTGTTAATTATATCGTTAATGCAGTCCGACACCGCCCTTTTTTGGGCATTTGTCATTGTGAACGGCAAAAGCGATTCAAATTCTTTTGAATAGTCCTTCGTGATTTCAAGCGAGGTCACTCCCCTGCTGTGATCACGCAGGTTTCTCATTCCGAGGTTCAGCACAACAAGTTCTTCGGTAACAAGCCTTTTTCGGGCTGTATCAAGTTGTTGGCGGTTCTTCGGAAAGTGAATGTCAAACAATGCCTGTCTTAGTGAGCAAAGGTCAAACCTTTCTCTCACAACATCTGGCAAAGGATCGTTGATTTTTGACGGCAACATTGAAAGTGCCTGTCGCACGGCTGATTCAACCGTTTTGCTCGGAAGTCCTGCCGTCTGTTTGTAAATCGGACGGATTTGTGTTCCTTTGATTGCAGGAGCAAAGGTTGGAGATACAATCTGCATTCCGTAGCTGTCGGATGAGATTTTTCCGTAAAAGAAATATTCTCCGCCCTGTCTGAGCATTGAGCTTATGTATTTATTGTTAAAAAACACAAGCTGAATTGAACCTGTTTCATCATAGACTGCGGTTTTTGAAATAATTCTTCCGCCGCTTATGCGAGTGTCATTGACCGAGGTTGCGACAATCGCCTTTATGCAGGCTGTTTCACCGTATTCAAGCTCGTCAATATGCTTGATGTTGCTCCAGTCCTCGTATGTTCGGGGATAGAAATTAATCAAATCTCCAACGCTTTTTATTCCGAGTCTTGCAAAAAGTGCGGCACGCTTTTCACCTATTCCGTTCAAATTTGTAACGGGAGTTTTATAAAGTGATGTCATACCGCACCTCCGTTATACAAAACGGGAGCATAACCGTAAAAATTATGCTCCCTGAAAAAATCCGATTTAAATTCTTATTCTACACTGAGAATAAAGTAGTAAACAGGCTGGTCGCCCTTTACAAGAGTAATATCGGTTCTTGAACCGAACTTTTCACGAAGCTCCTCGTATGCCTTTTCTGCCTCTTCCTCACTTACATCCTCACCGTAGATAAGAGTGATGAATGAAGTGTCACGGCTGACCATATCCTTTGCAAGCTTGACAAGAGCCTTGACTGTGCTCTTTTCTGTGATTGTGAGCTTGCCGTTTTCAAGAGCGATAATGTCGCCCTCTTTGATTTTCTTACCGCCGAATTCACTGCTTCTTGCGGCAAAGGTTACAAGACCTGTGCCTACCGATGCAAGTGCGTCAGTCATAAGCTGTGCGTTGCTTTCGGCAGAAATTTCGGGATCAAAGTTGAGCATTGCTGTCATACCCTGTGGAATTGTTCTTGTCTGAACAATGATTACATTTCTGTCTTTTACCATCGGGATTGTCTGCTCTGCGGCAAGAATGATGTTTTTGTTGTTTGGAAGAACGAGAACATTCTTGGCAGGAGTTGCCATAATTGCCTCGTAGATATCGTCTGTACTCGGGTTCATACTCTGACCGCCCGAAACAACATTGTCACAACCGAGGTCTTTAAAGAGGTCTTTAAGTCCCTCACCTGCGGCAACTGCAACAAATCCGAAATCGTTTTCGGGCTCTGCGGGAACGAACTTTTCCTTCTCAACCTTTTTCTTTGTTGACTTGACATTCTTGTGCTGTTCTTTCATATTCTCAACCTTAACTGTGAGAAGTTGACCGAACTCAAGTCCCTTTGAAAGAGCGTTACCCGGCTGTTCTGTGTGAACATGAACCTTGATAATCTCGTCATCATTTACAACAACTACGCAATCACCGATTGACTCAAGATAACTGCGGAGTTCGCTGATTTCAGTTTCAATCTCGGCATTTCTGCCAACGATGAACTCTGTGCAATATGTGAATCTGATGTCGTCATCAAATTCAGCTGCGGCACTTTCAAATGTGCTGACAGTTGCAGGAGCTGTGTCCTCGTCAGCCTCAATCATAATGCCGTTCTTGATTACAGAGAGCATACCCTCAAAGATTACGCAAAGTCCCTTACCGCCTGCGTCAACAACGCCTGCCTTTTTAAGTACGGGCAAAAGCTGAGGAGTGATTGCAAGCGCCTCGTTTGCCTTGTCAACGATTGTCTGCCATACAGACACAACATTGCTGTCATACTTAGCGGCTTCCATACCGGCCTCATAAGCCATTCTTGCGACTGTGAGAATTGTTCCCTCTGTCGGTTTCATAACAGCCTTGTAAGCGGCATCAACACCGATTCCGAGCGCTGCGGCAAGATTCTTGCCGTCAACCTCTTCGATGTCTTTAAGTCCCTGAGCAAAGCCACGGAAGATGAGTGAAGTGATAACACCTGAGTTACCTCTTGCACCTCGGAGCATTGCAGATGCTGTGATACCTGCAACATCACCTGCACAAGTGCCGTCAAAATCTTCAAGTGCTGCGGCAGCCGCATTGACTGTCATTGACATATTTGTACCTGTGTCGCCGTCGGGTACAGGGAAAATATTGAGATCATTTATACTGTTTTTCTGGTTTGAAATGTTATTCGCACCCGAAATAACAGCCTGTTTGAGAATTTGTCCGTTTATCATTTAGGCACATCCTTTTAATGTACATTTTTTAATCAACAGCATAAGCCGATTTTACACCGACAAATGCAGTTTTACACTAATTCACATTATAACATTATACATTATCAGCTTGTTTTTTGCAATAGTATAATATACTAATTATCTGCAAAAAAAGCCGACTTAATCGGGATTATTTCATATTTTTTGACAATTGGAAACAATTTCCGTTATGTGGATTTGTGTTACTCAATACGCATTGACTCGGCTGAAATACACTTTCCGCTCTTGTCGTCAATGTCAAAAAGCGTACATTCCATTTTGCATTCTCCGCTTGCAAGGTCAAAACGCTGTGGGAGCTTATTTTTAAGCTTTGCGATTATGATTTCGCTTTTGACACCGAGAACGGAATGGATTGTACCCGTCATTCCCGTGTCGGTTATGTAGCCCGTTCCCTTCGGGAGAACCTGTGCGTCCGAGGTCTGGACATGGGTGTGAGTTCCGAACATTGCAGAAACTCTGCCGTCAAGGTAATAACCCATTGCCCTTTTCTCGCCTGTTGCCTCTGCGTGGAAGTCAACAATTATGATTTTGCTTTCAGCCTGTTTAATCATTTTATCGGCACATTCAAAGGCACAATTTAGGTTGTTGTCCATATAGGAATTGCCCATAATATTTATAATCGACACAATTCTTCGCCCTGTGTCAACATTAATTATACCGTTGCCCGGGGTTGAATTTTCGGGAAAATTGGCAGGTCTGACAATGAAGGGATTTGAGTCAAGATAATCATAGACTTCTTTTCTGCGGAATGAATGGTTGCCGAGTGTGATTGCGTCAACTCCGCTGTCAAAAAGATGTTTTGCCGACACGGGAGTTATTCCGTTGCCGTCAGCAGAATTTTCACCGTTGCAGATTACAAAATCAATGCCCTTCACCTTTTTGAGTGTGGGAAGATTGTTGCGAAGAAACTCACAGCCGATACTGCCCACAACATCACCTATACATAAAATTCTCAAAATTATCCCTCCGTTTTGTGTCCGACTGCAAAAATTCAGTCGTTCAAAGCAATACGTACTAAGTATATCATAAAAATTCTATTCTGTCACATCAAAATCAACCTGACCTGCAATATTTTCATTAAAAATATAATCCGCAGTCAGGACATAGTCGTTTTTATTTTCTTTTATAGAAATTTTTCTTGAAGTCAGTGAACTTTTGCTTTTAGTAAAAATTTCGTACAGTATACAATCGGTTTTTGCAATCTCCTCTGCTCTACTCTTTGTTACCGAACAATCGGTTATTACAAGTTCACGGTCGGTCTGTATTTTAAAACCGACAGGCAGAACAACATCATTGATAAAAAGATTTTCTCCGTGAACTGTGCTTACAAAATTATCATAATTTTCAAAGGCAAGATTACACGGAAAATCAAGCCATAAGAATTTTAAATTTTTTCTGTCAACAAAATTATCGGTTGCAGAGCTGTAAGTAAACTTTTTCGGAATTGTGAGTGTTCGCTGTTCCTTAACATCGGCATAAACCTTTGCGCTTGCCCTAAGATAACGCATATCGCCCTGCTTGGTTTCGTCAAGTCCGCTGACAAGAATCTGACCGTTTACAACTCCGCTGCCCTTTGTGACAATCGGCTTGCCGTTATATGCCTGAATGCGTGTTATAACACCGTCCTTAACTGCCTTTACATTGCAAGGATTTTTGGAGGAATCATACTTCGGCTTTTTGTAGGTTTCTTTGACTTCAACCGTGACAAGACTGCCCGTTATATTTATGCTCATCCAACGAATGTCACCGCATTTTCGCTGAATATTGCGTTCTATCTGATCGACATCGAGATTATTTTTCCACACACCGACAGAAATTCCGTTATCTTCAAGCAACGATTCAAGATATGTATTGCTGATTTCCTCTGTCCCCGAAATTTTTACCGACCAGATAAAATTTGAAAGAAAAATGCAGAGGATAATTCCGAATATCGCCCCTGCAAAAAGTCCTGTTCTCGCTTTGTAGCGGTTAGCGATAAATGGCAGTCCGTGTTTGGCTGTTACTCTTGTTTTTACCCTTGATTTGCGGGCAAGGGTTCGGATTTTTTTGTAGTCTGAAAGATACATTGACGCTGAGATTGCGTTCTTTTTTGGGACGGGATTCCAGAGATTTACACCGTTTTTGGCGGTTATATTCATAAATCTTTCGGGAAATTTTCCGTTTGCGGTAAAGTCAACACTTCCTCTGAGAAAGCGTATTATTTCAAGGAGCATAGTTTCACCTCACGAGAGAAAGTTGATGTCGGTTACAAAGCCTTCAATTTCAACGCAGGAGCTTGAAATGCACCTTAATGTCATTCCTCTCCCGCAAAATGAAATCACGGTTTTGCAGGTATTGATTTTTATATTTTCGCTGTCATAAAGCAATATTCCCGTTGAACCCTCAATTGTTATTCTGCGGTTTCCGAGCATTTCTATATACGGCATTGTTCCCATATCGAACATTGGAGAAGGCAATCTTTCGTTTTTATCGGCAGTTCGTTTGTTCTTTGGCAAAAAAATCTCCCCTGTTTTCGTTTCTCATTTATTTTTATGCAACTGCCATCATATATATTAATTGGTGATTAATATGTTTCTAAGTAAAAGTGCCGCAAGGACGGTGAATATTTTTAAGGCAATCGGGATTTTTCTTTTGTGCATTGCGGCTCTTTTGTTTTCAAAAGAATGTTCAAAAGGTGCTGAAAACGGCATAGGATTGTGCCTTTCAACGCTTGTACCGTCACTTTTCCCTTTTATGGTGCTTGCCTCATATATTACAGAAAGCGGTCTTGCAGAAAAAATCGGCAGACATCTTTCATGGCTGACAAAACCGCTTTTCGGACTTGACGGCTGTTTTGCATCGGCAATTTTGCTGTCGGTCACGGGCGGTTATCCCGTGGGTGCAAAGTCGGTAAATTCGCTTTATAAAAAAGGCGTGGCAAGTGAAAGTGAGTGCAAACGGGCGAGTCTTTTTCTTGTGTGTTCAGGGCCGGGGTTCCTTGTGAATTTTATCGGCACACAACTTTATTCAAGTATTGAAATCGGGTTTATTATATTTGCAGCCCAATGCATTTCGGTCCTGATACTCGGATTTGCTCTAAAATTCGTTTATAGAAATAAATCTGATGATAATTCTAATGTAGAAATATTATTAAACACACCCCAAAAAGGTGACGCACTTGTAAAGTCTGTTCTTGACGGTGCAAGGGGAATGTTTGCAATCTGCGCATTTGTGGTGCTGTTTTCGGCATTTACTGAGATTTTCTGCTCACACATTGCAGATGAAAATATTCAGAAACCGTTTTTGATACTCACAGAAGTGTGCGGAGCGGTTACTGCCATATCGAAAGATTTGCCGATTGAGGTTGTTGCATTCTCGGCAGGATTTGGCGGACTTTGCGTACATTTTCAGATTTTCTCAGCACTTGGAGATATCAAGGTAAATAAGTTATTATTTTTCGTTTGCAGAATTTTACAAGGACTTATCACCGCATTGTTTACACATTTTGAAATAAAACTTTTCTCTGTTACAACAGGTGTTTTTTCAACATCCACAGTTGAAAATTTCAGCTTTTTCGGAGGAACTGTTCTTTCGGGAGCGGCTTTGCTTTTTACCGCTTTATGCTTTATATATTCACTCAAAAATTACAAACAAAATTGACGGAGGTTACTTTATGTGCGGAATAGCAGGATGGATTGACCACTCACAGGATATGAGCGAAA